>CAUWNL010000063.1:0-15920 GCA_963559995.1 uncultured Sarcina sp. | reverse complement strand
AGCATGGTTTGTTAAGTACAACTGAACTTATAACAGTTAAACCAAGAGATGTAATAAAATTAAATTCAGTTTCAGTTGAATTTATAAAAACAAATCATAGTATAGCAGATTCAGTTGCTATAGCAGTTCATACACCTATTGGGGTTATACTTCATACAGGTGATTTTAAGGTGGATTATACTCCTATAGATGGAGAAGTAATGGACTTTTCAAGATTTGCAGAGCTTGGAAGAAAAGGGGTCTTAGCCTTAATGGCAGATTCAACTAATGTTGAAAGAAAAGGCTATACAATGTCAGAGAGAGTAGTTGGAGAAAGCTTTAAAAGAATTTTTGGAAAAGCTAAGGGGAGAATAATAGTTGCAACATTTGCATCAAATATTCATAGAATTCAACAAATTGTAGAGGCTGCTCAGGAATATGGCAGAAAAATAGCTGTATCTGGAAGAAGTATGGAAAATATAGTTCAGGTGGCAATTGAGCTTGGGTATTTAAACATTGATAAAGATGTTTTAGTATCAGTAGATAATATAAATAAATATTCTAATGACAAGGTTGCTATAATAACTACAGGAAGTCAAGGTGAGCCAATGTCAGCTTTAGCTAGAATGGCTACTTCAGAGCATAGAAAGCTAAATATTTTAGAAGGTGATACAGTTATAATTTCAGCAACTCCTGTACCAGGAAATGAAAAGTTAGTTTCAAAAGTTATAAATCAATTATTTAAAAAGGGTGCAGAAGTTGTCTATGATTCTTTAGAAAAAACCCATGTATCAGGTCATGCTTGCCAAGAAGAATTAAAGCTTATGCAGGCTCTAGTCAAACCAAGATTTTTTATTCCAGTTCATGGGGAATATAGACATCTTAAGCAACACGCAGAACTTGCAGTTAAAGTAGGACTTCCAGAGAAAAATTTCTTAATTGCTGAAAATGGTGATGTAATAGAAGTTACTAGAGATAGTATAAGAAAAAATGGAATAGTTTCTTCAGGTCAAGTTTTTGTTGATGGTTTAGGTGTTGGAGATGTAGGAAATATTGTTTTAAGAGATAGAAAACATTTATCTCAAGATGGTATTTTAACAGTTGTAGTTACAATAAATAGAGAGACATCAAAAGTTGTTGCAGGTCCTGATATAATATCAAGAGGATTTGTATATGTAAGAGAATCAGAAGATTTAATGGATGAAGCAAAATCTATAGTTAAGGATATACTAAGAGATTGCGAAGATAAAAATATAACAGACTGGGCTACAATGAAATCTAATATAAGAGATGGCCTAAGATTATATCTTTATGAAAAGACAAAAAGAAAACCAATGATTTTACCTATAATAATGGAAATATAGTAACAAAAAGCAATAAAAGTTAATGATAATAATTGTTGTTGTAACTTCAAACATTGACTTTTTAGAGATTAAATATTACAATTTCTATATGAAGAGAAAAGATTGGATACTTATAAGTATCCAATTTTTTCTGTATAAAAAATTGGAGGAAAAAGAATGAGTAATTTATTTACAAGAGAAGATATTAGAAACATAGCTATAATAGCACACGTTGACCATGGTAAGACTACTTTAGTTGACGCTCTATTAAGACAAAGTAATATCTTTAGAACAAATGAAAAGATAGAAGAAAGAGTTATGGATTCTAATGACTTAGAAAAAGAAAGAGGAATAACTATTCTTTCTAAAAATACATCAGTACATTATAATGATATAAAAATAAATATTATAGATACTCCAGGACATGCAGACTTTGGTGGAGAAGTTGAGCGTGTACTTAAAATGGTAGATAGTGTTCTTTTAGTTGTCGACTCTTATGAAGGTGCTATGCCTCAAACAAAATTCGTTTTAAGAAAAGCACTTGAACTTGGATTAAAGCCAATAGTTGTAATAAACAAGATAGATAAACCAAATGCAAGACCAGAAGAAGTTATTGATGAAATATTTGATTTATTCTCAGAACTTGGAGCAGATGATGAACAATTAGATTTCCCAATAGTTTATGCATCAGCTAGAGATGGGGTTGCAACTTTAGATTTAGAAAACCCAAAAGATGATATGAAAGACTTATTTGATACAATAATAAATCATGTAGAACCACCAAAGGGATACTTAGATCAATCTTTACAAATGTTAGTAACTACACTAGATACGTCTGAGTATGTTGGTAAAATATCTATAGGTAAAATATCTAGAGGTAGTGTTAAAAAGAATCAACAAGCAGCTATAGTTAGACAAGATGGAAAAATAAACAACTTCAAAGTTTCTGGTGTTTATACATATGATGGCTTAAAGAGAGTAGAAGTTGAAGAAGCAAGTTTAGGTGATATAGTAGCTATAAGTGGAATTGCAGATGCTGGGATAGGGGAAACTATAACAGATGCACAAAATCCAGAGGCTTTACCATTTGTAAAAATAGATGAACCTACACTTAATATGAATTTTATGGTTAATGATTCACCTTTTGCAGGGAGAGAAGGAGAATTTGTAACATCAAGACATTTAAGAGACAGGTTAATGAAAGAACTTGAAACTAATGTAAGTTTAAAAGTTACAGAACTTAGCCCAGATTGTTTTGAGGTAAGTGGTAGAGGGGAACTTCATTTATCAATTCTTATAGAAACTATGAGAAGAGAAGGATATGAATTCCAAGTTTCAAAACCGAGTGTTATTTTTAAAGAAGAAAATGGTCATAAAGTAGAGCCTATGGAGTATTTAACAATAGACGTTCCAGAAGAATTTATGGGACCTGTTATGGAAAAATTAGGGCCAAGAAAAGCTGAGATGGTTAATATGACATCAGCAGTAAATGGATATACTAGATTAGAGTTTAGAGTTCCAGCAAGAGGTCTTATTGGATTTAGAAATGAGTTTATGACTGATACTAAAGGTAATGGAATAATGAACCATGTATTTGATGGATATGAAAGATATAAAGGAGAGATTCCAGGAAGAAGTAGAGGTTCTTTAGTAGTATTTGAAACAGGGGAATCTATAACATATGGATTATTTAATGCTCAAGAGAGAGGAACATTATTTATAGAACCAGGTGTTGAAGTTTATGCAGGAATGGTTTGTGGTGTTTGTTCAAGAGCTGATGATATAGAAGTTAACATATGTAAAAGAAAGCAATTAACAAATACAAGATCTTCAGGGGCTGATGATGCATTGAAATTATCACCTGTAACTACTATGACACTAGAACAATGTTTAGAATTTATAAATCAAGATGAATTAGTAGAGGTTACACCTGTAAATGTTAGAATGAGAAAAAGACTTTTAGATAGTGCAGCAAGAAAAAGAGCAAGTAGAAAATAGTCTTAATATAGAGTAAATGGGAATCCATTTACTCTATATTATAAATTAAGGAGGTTTCCTTGTTGTTAAAATTTAAAAAATCAAAAAAAACTGTTGTAATTGGAATTATTGTAGCCTGTATAGTGATAATAGCAGTTGTTTTTGGAGCTAAATATATTTCAACTGAAAACAGACCCTTAAGAACAAATGAATCTACTGTAGATATAACTGTAGGTAATGGAGACACTTTATATGGAGTATTTGATGAATTAAAAGAAGAAAATGTAATGCCAGATATATTTTTTGCTAAAGTGTATTTAAAATTAAATAATATTAGTAGCAAAATTATGGTTGGTGATTATAAAATAAATACAGATGTAACATTAAAAGAGCTTATTAATATATTAGAAAATGGTATAGGTACAACTCAAAAGGTTACATTGCCAGAGGGGTATACTATAGAGGAAATGGCTCAGACTCTTCAGGATGATGGGATAATTAGTGCGCAAGACTTCTTAGATGCAGTTAAGAGTTATAAACTTCCAAGCTACATAACATCTAATAGTGAGAGAAAATATAACTTAGAAGGATTTTTATTCCCAGATACCTATAACTTTAGAAAAGGTATGTCAGCAGATGAAATAATACAAACAATGCTAGATGAGTTTAATCTAGTGATGGATAATGTGCAAAAAGAAGCAGGAGTTACTATACCAAAAAGTGAGTATGAAAAGTATGTTATAATAGCGTCCATGATTGAAAAGGAAGCTAGCACTGCTAAAGATAGAGAACTTGTATCTTCTGTAATATACAATCGTTTGAAAGATAATATGCCTCTTCAAATAGATGCTACAGTAGTATATGCTTTAGGAAATCCTAAAATACAGATGGTCACATATAAAGATCTTGAAGTAGATTCACCATATAATACTTATTTACACAAAGGTTTACCAGTAGGGGCTATATGTAATCCAGGACAAGAAGCTTTATTAGCTGCTATAAAGCCAGCTAAGACAGATTATTTGTATTATATACTTGAGGAAAATGGGTCACATTACTTTACTAACAACTACCAAGATTTTCTTAAAAAGAAAGCAGAATTAAATAATAACTAATTTGGAGGAAAAAATGAGCGGAGTAACTTTTGATTACATGGAAGGATACTTAAGAAGTCTTATTCCAAATAGAACTGACGATTTATTGTTATTAGAGGAGTTTGCTAAGGAAAATGGTGTCCCAATAATACAAAAAGAGGGAGCTAAATTCTTAGAGTTTATGGTTTCTATGAAGGAACCTAAGAAAATATTAGAATTAGGTACAGCTATAGGATATTCATCTATACTTATGAGTAAAGCATCTAAAGGACAATGCAAGATTACAACTATAGAGAGAGATGAAAATATGTTAAATCTTGCAAAAAAGAATATAGAAGCCTTTAATCTTAGTGATAAAATTGAGATTAAAGAGGGAGAATGTTTAAAGGTATTAGAAAGTTTAGATGACAAATATGATTTAATATTTATGGATGCAGGAAAAGGACATTATAATCATTTTTTACCTCATTGTTTAAGGCTTTTAAATGATAAAGGTATAATAATAGCTGATAATGTGCTATTTCGTGGTATGGTTGCATCTAATGAATTGGTAAAGAGAAGAAAGATAACAATTGTAAAAAGAATGAGAACATACTTAGATATGGTTTCAAAAGATAAAGATTTAATAACAACGGTTATACCTATGGGTGATGGTATTGCCCTTACTAAGAGGAGGTAATTTAAGATGAAAAAACCTGAGCTATTAGCTCCAGCAGGAAATTTAGAAAAACTTAAAACAGCTATAGATTATGGTGCTGATGCTGTTTATCTTGGAGGAAGTAAATTAAATTTAAGAGCTTTTGCAGATAATTTTACAAATGAACAAATTGCAGAAGGTGTTAAATATGCTCATGATAGAGGAAGAAAGGTTTATGTAACAATGAATGTTTTTCCTCACAATGAAAATTTAAATGGTTTAGAAGAATACATAGAGACATTGGCAAGTCTTAATGTAGATGCTATTTTAGCTTCAGACCCATCAATAATAATGACTATTAAAGAAGTTGCACCAGACTTAGAAATTCATTTGAGCACACAAGCTAACAATGTAAACTGGAAAACTGCTAAGTTTTGGTATGATTATGGAGTGAAAAGAATCGTATTAGCTAGAGAACTTGGATTTAAAGAAATAAAAGAGTTTAGGGAACATTTACCAAAGGAGTGTGAACTTGAAGCTTTTGTTCACGGTTCTATGTGTATATCATATTCAGGAAGATGTTTATTATCTAACTATATGACTGGAAGAGATGCAAATAGAGGGGCTTGTTCTCAAGCTTGTAGATATAAGTATTATTTGGTTGAAGAAAAAAGACCAGGAGAGTATTTTCCAGTAGTAGAAGATGAAAATGGGACATATATTATGAATTCAAAAGATTTATGTATGATAGAATACATTCCAGAACTTATAAATAGTGGGATAAATTCCTTAAAAATAGAAGGTAGAATGAAAAGTGCATATTATGTAGCTGCAATAGTAAAATCTTATAGAGAAGCTATTGATTCATATATGGAGGATTCGGAGAACTATGAACTTAAACAAGAATGGATGGATAATTTATTTAAAGTAAGTCATAGAAGATATCATACAGGATTTTACTTTGGTAAAAATGGAGAGCAATTTTATGATTCATCTTCATATATAAGAGAATATGACATTGTAGGAATTGTAAAATCTTATGATCCTGAAACTAAAATAGCTACTATAGAGCAAAAAAATAGATTATTTGATGGCGATAAGGTAGATGTTTTAAGAGCTAAAGGAAGTAGCTTTGAAGTTGCCTTAAATGATATGGTAGATGAAAATGGAAATAAAATAGAAACAGCAAATAGAGCACAAATGATATTTAAAGCTAAGGTTGACTCTCCTCTTTGTGAGAAAGATATGCTTATAAAAAGCAAGGAGGGAAAATAATAATGCAAAAACCGATTCTTGTAGGGATAACAGGTGGATCAGGATCAGGAAAAAGTAGTATAGCAAATGCTATTTGTGAAGCTTTTGGAAGTAATGATATAGCAAAAATTGAACAAGATTTTTATTATAAAGATCAAAGTCATCTTTCTATGGAGGATAGAACCAAAACAAATTATGATCATCCTAATGCTTTTGATAACAACCTTTTGGTTAGTCATTTAGAAGCGTTATTAAATGGAAAAATTATAGAAAAACCTATATATGATTTTTCTATACATAATAGAATTAAAGATACTATAAGGGTAGAACCAAGAGAAATCATAATAGTTGAAGGTATACTTATATTAGAAGATGAAAGAATAAGAAATCTGTTAGATATAAAAATATACGTTGATACAGATGATGATGTAAGAATAATAAGAAGAATGTTAAGGGATATAGAAGAAAGAGGTAGAACTATTGAGTCAGTAGTAGAACAATATTTATCAGTAGTTAAACCAATGCACAATCAATTTACAGAGCCTACTAAGAAATATGCAGATATTATAATACCAGAGGGTGGACATAACAAAGTTGCTATTGATATATTAATTGCAAAAATGCAACAAATATTAAATGAAAAAAATAAAAAAATAGAATTATAGAAATGAATAAAACACCTCTTTACGGGCTAAAATCCAGTTAAAGAGGTGTTTTATGTTTAATAGTAACTTAAAAAATAGAATAAAGAAACTTACAATTACACTAGTAGTACTCCTTTCATTACTAATTGTAAGATTAGGATTCATAATTAATGATACTAGAGTAACATCAGTTGTATCATCAAATTATACTGAAAAAGAAAGCATAAGTAATGAAAGTTATAATTTTTTAGATATAAATAACAATGATTTAATAGACTATAGTACTAAATTTATACTAACAATAGATACTCAAGCTTTTTTACTAAATAGTGAGGCTGAAAATGCAGATAATCTTTTAACTTTTTATTACATTATGAAAGATGAAGATAGTAATTTTTCTTTTTATAATATAAATAAATTAAGTGGAAAGGTTAAATATCAAATATCAGAAGGTGCGTATAATAAAATTTCAAATATTATTCAGGATTTAAAAGGAATTTATACTTATAAATATTATGAATCAGAGGCCAAAAATACGTGGAGTATAGAAAATATTTTAAGAAACTCCACAGCTTTTAAGGATGGTAAAGACAAGAGTGCAGATTCTTTAGAAATATTTATAGATGAGAATACAAAAAATAATATAGAAGATAAAATAGTATTTGAGAAAAATGATGATGGAATATATAATACAGGATATATATATAAAGATTTAGATAATGTAAATGTACAGTTAACTTTAGATAAAGAACTTCAAGAAATAACAAGAAATGTTTTAAATAAAGAGGAATTTAGTGAGTTTTCTAATATAGGGGCTATTATAATTGAATCTAAAACTGGGAAAGTAGTATCTTTAGCTCAAAAAGATGAAACAAAGCCCAATTTAGTTACAGGAGCAGGAAATATAATAGGCTATGAGCCAGGATCTATATTTAAGATAATAACACTAGAAGGGGCTATGAAATATTTGAATGTAGATTTAAGTCATAAAGAACAATGTACTGGAGAAATATGTAGTAATATACACGGGGAATTAACAATTTTAGATGCCTTTAAAGTATCATGTAATGAAATTTTTGCTAAGCTTGGAACAAAGATAGGAAGTAAGAAGTTAATAGATTTTGCAAAATCTCAAGGTTTATTTAATAGCGTACTTGGTCTAGATATAGAAAGTGGCATGGAAACTATAGGAACTTATGAAGGTAATGGAAATGTGTCTAATATATCTATAGGTCAATCTATGCAGAGTAATTTAGTACAGATGACATCTATAATAAATACTATAGTTAA
This sequence comes from uncultured Sarcina sp., assembly GCA_963559995.1. GTDB lineage: Bacteria > Bacillota > Clostridia > Clostridiales > Clostridiaceae > Sarcina. Next base: position 7,702 of record CAUWNL010000063.1, on the reverse strand, counting down.
TGATGGGGTATATGTAAAGCCATATATAATCAATAGCCTAAAGGATAATAGAAATAATCCTCTAAAGAGCTTTAATGGAGATAATCGAGAAGTGTTATCAAAAGATACTTCAGAAAGTATAAAATATGCTTTAAGGGAAACAGTTTTAAGTGGAACAGCTAGTATAGCTAATATAGATAATATTGAGGTGGGGGCTAAAACAGGGACAGCAGAAGTACCTAAAGATTTAAATGGGGAAAGCAATTTACATGGTTGGTTCGTAGGATATTGTAATATAAAAGATAATTATTATTCAATAGGAGTATTTGTGCCTAGTATAAAAGATTATGAAAAAGGTAATACAGGAGGAAGTACAGCAGGGCCTGTGTTTAGAGAAGTAGTAGTGGCACTTAATGACTATCTCAATAAAAATTAATAGGTTTAAGTAAATTTTTAATACTTTAATCATATTATATATAGTAAGTATTAATAGGAGGAGCATCATTGTTTATTTTTAAATACTTATTAGACGTGATTGCTAGTAACATACTACTATTAGGATATGTAAATAGTAATGCCACTTTTCCCCAACCGTTAAATGAGGAAGAAGAAGAACTTTATTTAAGACTTTTTAAGGAAAATGGTGATTTAAATGCTAAAAGTATACTTATTGAAAGAAATTTAAGACTGGTTGCACATATAGTTAAAAAATATTCATTTCCTAACAAAGATGTTGATGATTTAATATCAGTTGGAACAGTAGGACTTATAAAGGCAATCAATTCTTTCGATTCATCTAAAGGAACTCGTCTTGCAACATATGCTGCTAGATGTATAGAAAATGAAATACTAATGTTATTTAGAAGTAGTAAAAAAACTAAAGGAGAAGTTTTTCTTCAAGATCCTATAGGAACTGATAAAGAAGGAAATGAAATATGTTTAATAGATGTGTTAAGTAGTGAAGGGGATTCAGTTTTAGATACTGTAGAAAATAATATACAAGTAGGTATTCTCTATGAGAAAATTGAGTTGGTTCTTACTGATAGAGAAAGACAAATAATTCAAATGAGGTATGGGCTTTTAGATGGTAATATAAAAACCCAAAGAGAAATTGCTACTATCTTAGATATATCTAGGTCTTATGTATCAAGGATAGAGAAAAAGGCATTAAAAAAATTATTTAAAGAATTTAGTGTGAAAATGTAATGGATAAATTTATAAAAAAATAAAATTTAATCAATAAAATGATGGAATATAATAATATTATGAGTTATAATATTATAATGTATGAATTTAAAACATATTAAAATCTATTTAAAATATTAATTCTTAATGAGTTCCTATTGAAACTCATTAGGAATTTTAAATAAGTATTATGGAGGGGTTTTGTATAGTTTAAAAGAACTTTTGGAAATTGCAGTAAAAGATAAGGCTTCTGATTTACATCTAACAGTTGGGTTACCACCAACAATAAGAGTAAATGGAATGTTAAAAAAACTAGATTACAAAGATTTAAGTTCTCATGATACTGAGGAATATGCTAAAATAGTATTACAAAGCAAATATGAAATATATCAAAATACAGGAGATTTTGATATAGCTTATTTCATTGAAAATCTTGGAAGGTTTAGAGTGAATGTGTTTAGGCAAAGAAATAATACAGCTTTAGTTATAAGAATAATACCTCTTAAAATAACTGATTTAGAAGAGTTAAAATATCCTAATATTATAAAGGAACTTTGTTATAAAAAAAGTGGACTAGTTCTTATAACAGGACCAACAGGCAGTGGTAAAAGTACAACTTTATCAGCTATGATAAATGAAATAAATAAAAATAGTGCTTGTCATATTGTAACTTTAGAAGATCCAATAGAATTTTTACATAAACATAATAAATCCATTGTAAATCAAAGAGAAATTGGTACAGATTCTTTAAGCTATAATAAAGCTTTAAGAGCTATATTAAGGGAGGACCCAGATGTTATATTAATTGGGGAAATGAGAGATCTAGAAACAATATCTCTTGCAATAACAGCAGCGGAGACTGGTCACTTAGTTTTTGCAACCCTTCATACAATAGGTGCTGCTAAAACTATAGATAGAATTGTAGATGTGTTTCCTCATAACCAGCAAAATCAAATAAGAATTCAATTAGCAAATATAGTAGAGGGAATAGTTTCACAACAATTAGTTATAACTAAAGATAGAAAACGAGTAGCAGCACTAGAGATAATGGTTAGCACTTTAGCTGTTAGAAACTTAATAAGAGAAGGGAAAAATCATCAAATACAGTCTTTGATTCAAACAGGAAATAAGTATGGAATGGTAACTATGGATGATTACTTAATAAGGTTATATAAACAGGGGATTATAGAAAGGCAAACGACGTTAGATTTTTCATCTGATAAAGAAATGGTAAGTAAAAGTATATTATATTAAGTAGCATTTAATATAATATTTAAGGAGGTTTACACAAGAAGAATGTCTGATTATATAGTAGGTTTAGATATTGGAAGTAAAAATATTTGTGCTACTATGTCTGTAGAGAGCCGAGAAAATGGTTTTGAAGTATTAGATTTTATATGTAAAGAGTCATTTGGAGTTAAGCAAGGAGTAGTAACTGATTTTGGTTTAACAGTAAATGCTGTTAAAGAATGCTTAAGAGAATTAGAAGAGAAAACAGAACGTAGCATAAAAGGAATTTATTTAGGATTCAATTGTATTGATTGTAAAATAATACCTTCTAAAGGGTATACTTATGTAGGAGAGAATTCATATGTAAATGAAACTAATGTACAAAATGCTTATAGGGATGGAAAAAATATATTACTTAAAAACAATGATTGTATAGCTGATAGTATAATAAACTGTTTTTATACGACTAATGAAGAATGTATTAAGAATCCTCTAGGCGTTATGTCTGATAAATTAGAGGTAGATTTAGATTTAATACTATCAAATAGCGAATATATATATAATTTAAGAGAGGTTGTTTTAGAAGCGGGATATGAGGTACTTGGAACAATCTTATCTGTAAATGCTCTTAAAAATATATTTTTAGGACAAGAAACATTAGGAAAAAAAGTTGGGATAATAGATATAGGTTCAGAAAAAACAGAAATAGCACTATACAATAATAATCAATTAATTGGAACAGGAGAGGTTCCATTTGGTGGAGAAGCAATAACTAAGGATTTGTCAATTTGCCTTGAAATCAATGAAAATATGGCTGAACAGTTAAAGAAAGAGTGTGCTAAGGATTATATTTATATGGCTAAAGAATCTATTATAGATTTAGGTACAAGAGAAGTTGATGCTAGATTTGTACATGATGTAATAGAGGCTAGGTTAGATGAAATATTAGAACATATATATGAAGAAATTTCAAATAATCAATTTTATAATGATATTGATTATTTTATTATTACAGGAGATGGAATAGTATATTTTGAAGAAATAGACACAAAAATACAAGGAGTTTTAGGGAAAAAAGTAACTTTATTCAAAAAAGATGACTTTTATTTAAATAATTCTTCTATTATTACGTCTATTGCTATTGTTAAAGAGGTGTATGATAGGTTAAAATTAATATGTGATGAAAAAGTATTCTCTAGTATTAATATGAGTAATAATGTAGATACTAATATAAACACTTCTGTAGATGATGAAAGTAAAGATGATAACAAAAAAAATAAAAAAAGAGGGCTTTCGAGATTTAAAGCCTTTTTAGACGATATTTTCTAAAGGGGGAGTTATTTTGTTAGATTTTGATGTAGATATCCAATCATTTACCAATATTAAAGTAGTAGGCTGTGGAGGCGGTGGCGGAAACGCCATAAATAGGATGATTCAAGAGGGTTTAAGAGATGTTGAATTTATCGCTATAAATACTGATAAACAGGCACTTATGCTTTCACATGCACCAAATAAAATTCAAATAGGTGACAAACTTACTAAAGGTCTAGGCGCAGGGGCTAATCCAGAAATAGGTCAAAAAGCTGCAGAAGAAAGTAAAGAGGAAATAACAGAAGCTGTAAAAGGTGCTGATATGGTATTTATAACAGCAGGAATGGGTGGAGGAACAGGTACAGGTGCAGCACCGGTTGTTGCAGAGATTGCAAAATCAATGGGCATATTAACTGTAGGTATAGTAACTAAGCCTTTCCCATTTGAAGGAAGAAGAAGAATGACTCATGCTGAAATGGGTATACAAAATTTAAAAGAAAAAGTAGATACATTAGTAATAATACCAAATGAAAGACTTTTATCTATGGTAGATAAAAAGACTACCCTTTTAGATTCATTTAAGAAGGCGGATGATGTTTTAAGACAGGGTGTTCAAGGTATATCAGACCTTATCACTAACCCAGGACTTATAAACCTAGATTTTGCCGATGTAAGAGCGGTTATGGTAGATAAAGGTTTAGCTCATATGGGTGTTGGAAGCGGAAAAGGTGAAACGAGAGCTCAAGATGCTGCTAGAGAAGCTATATCATCTCCACTACTAGAAACTTCCATAGTTGGAGCTACAGGAGTATTATTAAATGTTACAGGAGATGGAGAACTTGGACTTTTAGAGATAAATGAAGCTGCTGAAATAGTTCAAGAAGCGGCAGATCCTGATGCAACTATAATATTTGGAACAGTTATAGATGAAACTTTAAAAGATGAAATAAGAATAACTGTTATAGCCACTGGTTTTGAGAAGGAAGCTAGAAGCAATAGTTTTAAGAAAGAGTCAATTTCTGAAAGAAGAATGGAGAGTTTTTCAAGAGAACCAGAAAGAGAAAAAGAAAGAGAAAAAGAAAGAGAAAAAGAAAGAGAAGAAGTTGCAGCTACTACTGTAGAAAGACCTAGAGAAAGAGAAAGGGAACCAGAACCAGATTTAAATATTCCAACTTTCTTAAGAAATCCTAGAAAAAGATTATAATGGAAGTAGCCAAAACCCTTAGGGAAAATCCCTAAGGGTTTTTGTTGTTTAATGTAATAAAAAAAATATCACATTAAATGTAAAATACGAGGGAAAAAAACTTTTTTATATATAATACATTATGACAAAATTTTATTTTATAAAGTCTTATAATATTTATGAGGGGTGGTGAGATGACTATATATATAGATGTAGTTATACTTGAAAATTTCATTATAAACTATTTTCTTATATTAACAACCACACAGATTATGAGTGTAAGGGTTAAAACAATAAACATATTTTTAGCAAGTTTTTTAGGAAGTGTGTATACATTATTTATTTTTATACCAGAGTTTAATTTTATTACTAGTATTTTAGGTAAAGCATTATTCGTAGTAATTATGATGATAATAACATTTAAAACAAAAAATATATTCGTAGTATTAAAGGGATCTTTAATATTTTTTATGACATCTTTTATGTTTGTTGGAATATGTTTTTTCTTTTCTTTAATGCAAAACAATTATGACATAACAAAAGCCTTTATTATAGAAAAATATTCATCAAAGTATTTGTTGTTTAGTGGAATAATTATTTATATTTTTATAAATAGACTTGTTCTTTATATAAAGGAGAGAATTAGTTTAACTAGTCTAATATATGATTTAGAAATGAATATAGATGGAAAAGTGATAAGCATAAGAGGATTTTTAGATACTGGAAATGAACTTAGAGAACCAGTTACTACCTTGCCTGTAATAATTGCAGAGAAGAATTATTTTCCTCACATTAAATTAGATGGTAAAGACTTATTTAATATACCTTATAAAGTTATAAACGGATGTAATAATATAATGCTAGGATTTAAAGTAAAAAATATAAAAATATATAATAAAAGAAGTAACATTTTAATTAAAGATGCTATAGTATGTTTTTGTGATAAAAACTTAAGTGAAAATGGTGACTATGAAGCGTTACTATCTAGAGGAATAATATAGGATGTATATAAAAGGGGGGCAAGCATTGTTTAAAATTCAATTATTATTAAATAAAATTATTACAAAATTAAATGTATTTTGTAGACCTATATATTATGTGGGAGGAACTGACGTATTACCTCCTCCTCTAAGTAAAGATGAGGAAGAAAAGTTAGTTTCTGAACTTGCACATGGTAATGAAAAAACAAAAAATATACTTATAGAAAGAAATTTAAGACTTGTTGTTTATATTGCAAGAAAGTTTGAAAATACAGGGGTTGGTGTTGAAGATTTAGTTTCAGTAGGAACTATAGGTCTTATAAAAGCAGTAAACACATTTAACCCTGAAAAAAAAATAAAACTGGCAACCTATGCTTCAAGATGTATAGAAAATGAAATACTTATGTATCTTAGAAGAAATAGTAAGGTTAAAGCAGAAATATCATTTTACGAACCACTTAATATAGATTGGGATGGAAATGAACTTTTATTATCAGATATTTTGGGGACAGAAAATGATACTGTATACAATTTAATAGAGGATGAAGTAGACAGAGAACTTTTGTTTACAGCTATGAAAAATCTATCAAAAAGAGAAAAAGAAATAGTTCAGTTAAGATTTGGCCTTCAAGGATATAAGGAAAAAACACAAAAAGAGGTTGCTGATATGTTAGGAATATCACAATCTTATATATCAAGACTTGAAAAAAAGATAATAAAGAGATTAAAGAAGGAAATTAATAAAATGATTTAAAGTATAAAATCAACTCTCTTAGGTAATAATTAAAATGCAGAAGTAATGACTTCAAAGGAGTTGATTTTTAGTATGATGATAAATAAGGTGGAGATATGTGGTGTAAACACAGCTAAATTGCCATTGTTAAAAGAAAAAGAAATGAGGGAACTCCTTTTAAAAATGAAGGATGGAGATAACTTAGCAAGAGAAAAGTTTATCAATGGTAATTTAAGATTAGTTTTAAGTGTTATTCAAAGATTTAATAATAGAGGTGAAAATGTAGATGATCTTTTTCAAGTTGGATGCATAGGCCTTATGAAATCTATAGATAATTTTGACTTAAGTCAGAATGTAAAATTTTCCACCTATGCAGTACCAATGATAATAGGAGAAATTAGAAGATATTTAAGGGATAATAATTCTATAAGAGTAAGCAGATCATTAAGGGATATCGCTTACAGAGCTCTTCTAGTTAGGGATAAATTGGTAAATGATAATAATAAAGAACCAACGGTATCTCAAATTGCTAAAGAGTTAAATATTCCAAGAGAAGAGGTGGTATTTGCTCTAGATGCAATTCAAGATCCTGTATCATTATTTGAACCTATTTATCATGATGGTGGAGACGCTATATATGTAATGGATCAGATTAGTGATTCTAAAAATCAGGATGATAATTGGCTTGAAAACATTTCTATAAAAGAGGCTATGAAAAAACTAAATGATAGAGAAAAATTGATATTAACTCTTAGATTTTTTAATGGTAGAACTCAAATGGAAGTTGCAGATGAGATTGGAATTTCTCAAGCTCAGGTATCAAGATTAGAAAAAATAGCATTAAAGCATATGAGAAAGTATGTGTAGAGCCTAAGTTTTAGGCTCTATTTTTATAGTTATTAAATTTCACATCAATAAATTATATAATGAAAAGACATATCCTATAATAAATAAGTATACATTAACATATAAATAATTATGGAGGGATGTTTATTATGGAGGAGACACTATTTTCATTAAATAATTTAAGAAATATGGAAGTTATAGATTTTAATAAAGGCAAGAAATTAGGATTTATAGTAGACGTAAAAATAGATTGTG
>CAUWNL010000062.1:0-16173 GCA_963559995.1 uncultured Sarcina sp. | reverse complement strand
AACTAATATATCCAAAAATTATTTAAAGTTTACACAATTCTATTGACATAACCAAATATTCTTTAAAGTCATGCTTAGTTACCTATTGCTATAAATATATTTTATTCTTTATAAGTTGTATGTAAAAGTTCATGAGCCTTTTTAGAATTTGCCCCGCCTAAATATTTATTATATAATAATTTAATTTCCTTATTTTCATTAGATTTTCTTACAGTTTTCCTTAAATCCTCATTATATATTCCATTCATTCTTGTTTTTATTATGTCTATATTAGCTTTTATAAGAGGTTGTCCTCCTCCATTTATACACCCTCCTGGGCATGCCATTATTTCTATAAAATCATACTTGCTTTTTCCTAATTTTATCTCTTCCATTATAGTCCTTGCATTTCCTAAAGAGCTTGCAACAGCTACATTAAGCTTTTTGCCTTTAAGAGTTATTGTTGCCTCTTTTATTCCTTTAAGACCTCTAACCTCTACAAAGTCTACATTTTTTAATTCCTCTCCAGTATAAAATTCATAAGCTGTTCTAAGTGCAGCCTCCATAACACCTCCAGTTGCTCCAAAAAGTGCACCAGCACCAGTTGCTTCACCTAAAGGGTTATCAAATTCCTCTCTTTTCACATTTTTTAAATCAATTCCAAGCTCTCTTATCATCCTTATTAATTCCCTAGTTGTTATAACATAATCTACATCTTTTATCCCATCTTGTTTAAATTCAGGTCTTTCAATTTCACTTTTTTTAGCTACACAAGGCATAATTGATACAACTATCATATCCTTTTTATCTATACCCAATTTTTCAGCTAAATATGTCTTTGCAACTGCCCCAAACATTTGTTGTGGTGATTTACATGAAGATAAATGTTTAACTTCACCTAAGTACTCATTTTCCATAAATTTAACCCAAGCTGGGCAACAACTAGTTATCATTGGCATATCCTTCTCACTCTTTAATCTTTCCAAGAACTCTGCTGCCTCCTCCATAATAGTTAAATCTGCCCCAAAATTTGTATCAAATACCTTATCAAAGCCTATCTCCTTTAATATCCCTACCATTTTCATAGTAGTTTCTTCTGTAGGTTCCATTCCAAATTCTTCACCTAAAGCAACCCTTATAGATGGAGCTACCTGAACTATTACATATTTAGATTTATCCTCTAATGCATCCCAAACATTATCATAAGAATAAGCTTCTCTTAATGAACCAGTTGGACATACTGCAACACATTGGCCACAGTTTGTACAATTAGTATCAATTAAAGGTTTATCTAAAAATGTTGTAACTGTTCCATGAAATCCTCTACCCCCACCAGTTAAAACATGGACTTGTTGTATTTCATCACAAACTGTTACACATCTTCTACAATTTATGCATTTACTTTTATCTTTTACTATTGAATATGAACTAATATCAATTTTATGCTTCCTTTTCTCCCCTTCATAACTTATTTCTCTTATACCTAAATCTGCTGCTACTTTTTGAAGCTCACACTTTAAATTTTTATTACACTTTAGACAATCATAGGGATGATCTGAAAGCAAAAGTTCTACCACATTACGTCTAGCTTTTATAACCCTCTTAGTATTGGTTCTTATAACCATTCCTTCTGATACAAGAGTAGAACATGATGCCACTAAATTTCTTCTTCCTTCTACTTCAACTACACAAACTCTACAAGAACCCTTACAATTTACAGTTTTTCCATCCTGAAGTTTCATATAGCAAAGGCTTGGTATCTTTATATTTACTTCTTTAGCAGCCTCAAGTATTGTAGAATTTTTATCTACTATTATCTTATTTCCATTTATAAAAATATTCACTTTATCCATAGCATCCTCCTATTTAATTGCATTCTATAGCTTTTACAGGACATCCTGCCTCACAAGTTCCACACTTTATACATTTATCCTGATTTATAACATGTCTTCCCTTAACAACACCATCAATGCAACTAACTGGACATTTATTTGCACACTTAGTACATCCTATACACCTATCTGTAATAAAGTATTTTTTAAGAGCAACACATTTTTTAGCTGGGCAAGTCTTATCATTAACATGACTTTTATATTCATCCATAAAATATTCCATAGTACTTAAAATTGGATTGGGAGCTGTTTGTCCAAGTCCACAAAGGGCTGTATCCTTTATAACACTAGATAATTCTTTTAACTTTTCTAAATCCTCTAAAGTCCCATGACCGCTAGTTATTTTGGTTAATAGCTCTAAAAGCCTTTTTGATCCTACTCTACATGGTGTACATTTTCCACATGATTCATCTACTATAAATTCCATATAAAACTTTGATATATCAACCATACATGTTTTATCATCCATAACAATCATCCCACCAGACCCCATCATTGCACCTATTTCTTTTAAGTGTTCATAATCTATAGGTATATCTAAAAGTTTTTTTGGTATACATCCACCTGATGGTCCTCCAGTTTGTACAGCTTTAATCTCTCTTCCTTTGCTAAGTCCCCCTCCAATTTTATAAATAATATCATTAAGTTTAGTTCCCATAGGCACTTCTACAAGACCTACATTATTTATATTTCCAGCTAAAGCAAAAACTTTTGTTCCTTTTGAACCATCACTACCAATTTTATTATACCAGGATGCCCCTTTTAATATTATTGGTGGTACATTAGCAAAAGTTTCAACGTTATTTACACATGTTGGTTTTCCCCATAATCCTTTTTCTGCTGGAAATGGTGGCTTTATATTAGGTTCACCTCTCTCTCCCTTAATAGAATTTATAAGGGATGTTTCCTCTCCACAAACAAATGCACCTGCTCCGTATTTAATTTCAATATTAAAAGAAAAACCGCTATTAAATATGTTATCTCCAAGAAAGCCATAATCTCTTGCTTCATCTATGGCAATTTTAAGCCTATGTATAGCTAATGGATACTCTGCCCTTATGTATATATATCCATAATTTGCACCTATGGCATATCCTGCAATAGCCATAGCTTCTAATACACTGTTAGGGTCACCCTCTAACAATGACCTATCCATAAATGCACCCGGATCTCCTTCATCTGCATTACAAATTATATATTTTTCGCTACTTTCAAATTCGCTTGCTACTTTCCATTTTGTTCCTGTAGGAAATCCTCCACCACCACGACCCCTTAGTCCTGATTCTATAATTTCTTTTATAACCTCTTCTGGAGTCATTGTAGTTAATACTTTTCCTAACGCCTCATATCCGCCTAGGGCTATAGATTCCCTTATATCTTCTGGATTTATAAGTCCACAATTTCTTAACGCAATTCTTCTTTGTTCTTTATAAAAAGGCATATCTTTTTTAGTTTTAAATATTTCTCCAGTTATAGGATGCCTATTTAAAAGCCTATCAATTATGTTTCCTTTCATAATATGTTCTTGTACTATCTCCTTACAATCCTCTTCATGAACTTGTACATAAAAAGTATCGTCTGGGAAAATATTAACTACTGGTCCCTTAGCACAATATCCAAAACATCCCGCCATAACAACCTTTACCTTGGAGTTAAGGCCATTAGCTTCAATCTCCTTTTTCAATAATTTTATAATTTCAAAACTCTTAGATGATTTGCATCCTGTACCACCACACACTAATATAGTGACTTCTTGACTCTTGTTATTAAGTCTAGAACCTAGAAGATTTAAGCTTTCATTTTTTAAATTCCTTAATTCATCAATACTATTTATTTTCATAATATCAGTCTCCATTTTCCATAATATTTTTTAATGTTTGCTCCACATCTTCAATCCTAAAATGTCCATGAACATTACTATCAATAGTTATAACTGGTGCTAAAGCACAGGCACCTACACACCTTAAAGTATCTAATGTAAACATACCATCTTGTGTTGTTTCACCTATTGAAATATTTAATTTCTTTTTAAACTCCTCAAGTATATCTCCTGAGCCCTTTACGAAACAAGCTGTCCCTGTGCATACATTTATTAAATGCTTCCCCTTTGGTACTGTTGTAAAATATGAATAAAAAGTTATTACTCCATATACCTTAGACATAGGTATATTAAGTTCCCTTGCAACAAAAATTTGAACATCCTCAGCTAAATATCCAAATAATTCTTGTGCCCTATGTAAAACTGATATAAGTGAGTCCTCTTTCTTATCTAAACCATCTATAAAATTTTTTAAAACTAAAAATCTCTCATCTAAACTACACACTTAAACAATCCTCCTTTAAAATTATATTTCCCTTGTTGTTATCGTTATCATTTTGTATTTATAATATTGACTTTAATATTATAAATAACTAATGCTTAACTACTTTAATCACTAATTTCTTGTATCTTTATCTCCCACATTACCATTTTTCCACGATAATTTGGCATTTCATCTCCTTTTTTTATAGTTATATACTCATGGCCACCTACTACTTTCCATAATCCACCTTTTGGGCATTTTTCTCCACTAATTGTTTTTATATACATTTTAATCACTCCTTACATAATTTTTAATATTTTAATGCTATATAGTTAGTATTATTAAATTTTATTTTTATCTATATTATAATAATAGCGAATTTTGTCATTTTACGCAATATATTTTTATATTTTTTTTAATTTAAATGAACTTTTAATATATTTTTTTACTTTATTCGAAAAATATATCTATATTTTTCCTATTAATTTGTAATAACAATGCTATTTCAAACTTTATCTATTTTTATTTAATAATATTTAATTAACACTTTATTAATAAAATGTTAATTGAATATTAATATATTTTTCCCATATTTTAGTTTATTTTTTCTTGTAATACGCTACCATTAATGTTAAACTTAAATATATAATGTTGATAATGATTTTCAATAACATATAATATATGAGTTGAAAAAAGGGGGATAACTTATGTCTTTAGATGAATTAAAATGTGGTGATTCTGCTGAAATAGTCGAATTACATGGAGATGAACGACTTTGTAAAAGACTAACTTCTTTAGGTTTTATTAAAGGTGCTACCTTAATGTTAAAAAGAAAAGTATTATTTGGTGAAACTTTAATAATAAATATAAGAGGGTTTGATATAGCTTTAAGAAAAAGTGATATTAAAGGAATAATATTAAAATAAAATTTACTATCTATAGGAGGATTTGATTAATGAAGACAATCGCTTTGATTGGAAATCCTAATGTAGGTAAGACTACTTTATTTAACGCTCTCACTGGCTCTAAACAAAAAGTTGGTAACTGGGCTGGAGTAACAGTTGATAAAAAAGAAGCCTTCTTTGAAGATTCGAAAATTGTAGATTTACCTGGGATTTATGCAATGGATACTTTTTCTAATGAAGAAAAAGTATCTAAACACTTTTTAGAAAATGATAAAGTTGACCTTATTTTAAATATAGTTGATGCTTCTAATATTCAAAGAAATCTATATTTAACAATGCAACTTAAACAATTTAATAAGCCAATTGTTCTTTTAGTAAATATGATAGATGTTGCTGAGAAGAAAAATATATTTTTAGATTTTGATGCCCTTGAAAGACAATTTAAAGTAAAAGTTATACCAATATCAGCAGCAAAACGTAAAGGGTTAGATGTTATAAGAGACTTTGTAAAAAACACAAATGATTTTTCTAGATACATAGATAAATCTACTTATAACTTTAAAGGAGAAACTGAAGCTTACAAATTTATAGATGCTAATCTTAAGTCAAGCTATAAAAAAAATGATACTAAGATTTCTTTAACAGATAAAATAGATAATATAGTATTAAATCCTTGGTTATCCTACCCATTATTTTTTGCTATAGTAGTCTTAATATTTTTATTTACTTTCGCTTGGGTTGGACAACCATTAGCAGATAAATTAACAGATTTTCTAACAATTTCTGTTCCAAATTATCTAACCAACACTATACTAGCAAGTGCTTCTCCATGGTTTAATTCTTTAGTTGTAGATGGAATAATCGGTGGTGTTGGCTCAATTATAGGTTTTTTACCTCTTATTATATCCCTATATTTCTGTATTTTCCTATTAGAAGAAAGTGGATATATGGCAAGAGTTGCTTTCTTAATGGATGGAGTAATGAAAAAAATGGGGCTTTCAGGTAAAGCATTTATTACAATGATGCTTGGATTTGGGTGCTCTGTTCCCGCTATAGGTTCTGCAAGAACCCTAGAAAGCGAAAAAGATAGAAAACTTGCTGGACTTTTAGCCCCTTTAATGTCTTGTAATGCTAAGCTTCCTATTTATGCTCTATTTGTCTCTGTATTTTTCAGAGGTCATGAAGCTTTGGCTATGTCCTCAATATATATACTTGGTATAATTATAGCATTTATATTTGGAACTTTATTTTCAAAAACAGTATTTAAAAAAGATGCTGAACCTTTTGTTGTTGAACTTCCAGAATATAAAATTCCAACAGTAAATTCTATTATAAAACAAGTTTGGAGTAAAACTAAAGGTTTCTTAGTAAAGGCTGGAACAATAATCTTTGCAATGAGCGTACTTATATGGTTCTTACAAAGTTTTAATATACATGGATTTACTACTAATATAGATAGTAGCTTCCTAAGATATATAGGTGATATATTTACACCATTCTTTACACCATTAGGATTTGGAAACTGGCAAGCTTCTGTTTCATTATTAACAGGCTTAATGGCAAAAGAAACAGTATTATCAACAATGCAAGTAATTTATCCTGGAGAACTTCACACAATACTACCGGCATATTTTACCACTATATCAGCTTATGCTTTTTTAGTATTTGTTCTATTATATACACCATGTATAAGTGCACTTGGTATGTTAAAGAAAGAATTTGGGGGCAAATTTACTATTATGGCAGCATGTTTCCAAATAGGACTAGCTTGGATTGTTTCACTATTATTTTTTAATATCGGTACACTTGTACTAAATGGAGGAATTCAAATGGAATACGTAATAACAGCTATAATAATAGCATTAGTTGCTTTTATTATATTTAAAAATCTAAAAAAGTCAGCCAAAGGAGAATGTAATTGTTCTGGCTGCACTTCAAAATGTAGTAAAAGAAAAGCTCCCTCTAAGGTAAAAGTTTTAAAATAATATATTATCTTGGGGTAAAATAATATAAAATACATTTTAAGAGAGTCATATCATAGTTATAGGCTATGATATGACTCTGTTTTATTATATGAAAATTATATTAAGTATATTATTATATTTTGTAACAAATACACTAAATATGTCATATTTATAATATTAAATAAATGAAAAAAAGGATGAAGTTATATGTCAGATTGCGCTAAAAATTTCCCTTGTAATAAAAATGATAAATCAAAAGAAAATTGTTATGCAAAAGCTTATATCTTACCTCAAGAATATGAAAATCTTTTCTCAATAAATGCTGCTTTCAAAAAAGGTACTATATTTAAAGATTTATATGACGTAAATTATAAAACTTATAAAAATAAATAACAGGAGATACTAATATGAATAGAATAGAATTATTAGAAAAAATTATGAAATATCAATTTTATGCTGTAGACTTAAATTTGTTCCTTGATAATTTCCCAGATAATCCAGAAGCAACTAAGGATTTCCAAGAAATATCATGTAAATTGCAAGTTTTAATAAAAGATTATGAAAACTCCTATGGACCTCTTACAAACTTTGGCTCAGCTTATATAGAAAACCCTGAGCTTTGGATAAGTACACCATGGCCATGGGAAAATTGTTAAGGAGGAAATAATTATGTGGTATTATGTAAAAACATTAGAATATCCTGTAAATTTAAAGTCCAAAGATTTGCAAATGGCTAAATTTCTTATATCTCAATATGGTGGACCAGATGGTGAATTAAGTGCAGCACTTAGATACTTAAATCAGCGTTATACAATGCCAACAGATAAATCTAAAGGTTTATTAACTGATATAGGAACAGAAGAACTTGCTCATGTAGAGATTATTGGAACTATGGTTTATCAACTTATGGATAATGCTACTATCGACGAAATTAAAGAGGCAGGGCTTGGCGGTCACTTTACAGACCATGGAACAGCCTTATATTATTCAGATGCTCAGGGTAATCCTTGGACAGCAACTTATATACAGGCTAAAGGCGAAGTAATAGCGGACCTTCATGAAGATTTAGCAGCTGAACAAAAGGCAAGGGTAACTTATGAATGGTTAATGACATTAACTGATGATTATGAAATAAAAGAAATATTAAAATTCTTAAGGCAAAGAGAAGTTGTTCACTATCAAAGATTTGGTGAAGCTCTAGACGATGTTGAATTTAACATTAAAAAACTAAAAGGTTAATATACACTTAACATCCATTCTCCCTCTAAAATATTTGTAATTACAAAATTATACTTGTAATTTAAAAAGGTTGTGCAAAATTAAAATTTTGTACAACCTTTCTATATATTAGATTTTAAACTACAGGTTTATTTATTGAGTTATTTACAACAAATCTCCACTGAATATTTTTATATTCTTCTGTTGCATAATTTATTCCAACTCGCGGAGTTGTATTATAATTCGGAATATATCCATCATCTTCTATCCATAATTCCTCTGATGATATCAAATCTTCTCCATTTAATGTCTTGTCTATTTTTAAGGCTTTTGTAAGTCTACCAGGACCAATTAGTCCCTCCACGCCTCTTATTAAAACAGCCTCTGGAAATCCTTCAACTCCTGTAACTATATTTAACATGTAATGTATTCCATAGCATAAGTATACATATACTACTCCGCCTGATCTATACATAATTTTAGTTCTTTCAGTTTTTCCTTTATGTGCATGACATGCTGTATCTTGCTCTCCATAATAGGCCTCAGTTTCTGTTATACGCATTTTTATTATCTCACCATTAATTTTTCTACAAAGCAATTTTCCTAAAAGCTTTGGAGCTAAATTAACTGCTGAATCTCTATAAAAATCCTCTTTTAACTTCTTTGGTTTATTCATATGCTTTATCACCATCCACAAAATTACTTTAAACCACCGTTTATTTATATTATAACATTTTATCATGTTAATGATAAAAGTTTATTTTTTCTAATTATAAATTATTTATATATTAAAAAACATTATATTTTAATACCATTTTATTAAAATTTATGAAATTATTAAAGTTATAATTGTATGGTATTCTCAAGTAAATATCTATTTTAGTAAAATTTTATACTATTTATCATTATTGAACCACTATCTGTTTTATCAAATAATAAAGTAACTTTAGCTATATTTTTTAAATTAACTCCTTGAAATTCTTTTAATGGAATAGATATATCACTCAAAACTATATATGATGACCAAAAGTGCTTTATTTCTTCAAGATATTTGGTATATACAAAAGTACCTTCTACATAATCCAATGCTTGGCTATTATCTCCTAATACAATATCTGATATGTTTCCTCTATTATCTTCTAATCTAATAGTGAAAGATTGATGTTGATCCTTAATATTTAATTCATCTGAAGAGTCTACTGCTAAATTAAAAACTAAACTATTATATTTTTTTAAGTTAATATTATTTATAGGAATCTCTACTCTTCCTAATCTATCTTTCCACTTTATATTTATTAAATCTTTATAATTAAATCCATCTATACTCTGTAAAGGTAGTACAAATCCATTTGTTTCATCAATATCATAGGATTTACCTTCTCTTAAAATATTAATATCTAATCCTTCATAGCTTATTTCTGAAATATTATTATAATCTAAAAGTAAGCTTTGCTTTTTAGTCCAGGACTGAATCTTCACTTCTAATCCATACATATAACTTGGTTCAAAGGTATTATAGTTATAAAGTATCCCTTCTTTCTTTTCATTAAAAATACCTCCTAAGAAATCTTTACAAAAATTCTTTAAAAATATTTCTTGTTCCTCCCTAGATATTTGACTATTAATTTTTTCCATATCATTTAAACTTAATACATCATTTTTTGTAAGCATAGAATTAAACCAATTATGATTTCCATTTTCAAGAAAAATCAATTCTGCATCTTTTGTTCTACTCTTGTCTAATGTTATAGAATCAAAGAGAGAAACTCCATCTAAACCATCCACATCACCATCAAATTCTGGAACTATTATAGATATAGGAATATCAGGATACTCCCTATTAAGCTCATTAGGAAGAGTAGGCGCTACACTAACAATCCCTTTTATATTTTCATTTTCTAAAGCTATATCAATAGCAGTTTCTCCTCCCCTTGAATGACCAATAAGAACTATATTATCTAAATCAAGGGTATCTGTTAAATCTACACTAAAACCTTGTATGACTCCATTATTAGCATCTTCAAAAGCCTCAATAAAACTTGGAAACATGTTTCTTACCTTTTTATTGTCATCCTCCTTTCCAAAACTTTCATTATATGCACCTTGTATATCTAAAGTAAAAACTGCATAGCCATTACTTGCTAAATAATCTGTAAGATACTTAAAACCTTTATCAAACCTAGTTTCATTGCTACTATTGTTATACCTTCCATGAACTATTAAAACAACTGGATACTTTCCCTCTTTCTTAGGAACTGATGCAAGGCCTCTAACATTATAATAAACTGTATTTCCTAAATCAGTTATAAAACTTTTTTCTCCTAAATCAAAATCAGCTTCTATTATTTCCATATGAGCTGATTCCTTAATTTCTATGCTATTTATCCCTTTATCTATACTAAAAACACTATTAGCTTCTTCTTTTGTTACCCATCCAAGTAAACTAATAGTAAAAGATGTTGCAACAATATAATAAAAAAATTTTTTCACTACTAAAACGCTCTCTTTCACACCTAAAACATCTAATAATAAAACTTAATAGATATTATATATGTAAACTTTAATCTAATTTTTCACCGCAATAAGGACAATATTTAAACTCTCCTTCTAAAATATGATTACACTTAGGACATATGTTTTTATCAACATATATACCCTTTTTCACAGATTTTAAATCCCAATAAGTAATTTCTAAATCTTCACCTTTTTCTATAGCTTTTCCTTTTTCTACTGGAATTTCATAAATAGCATTGCATCTATCACACTTAACATAATATTTTTCATTCCATTTAAAAAGTGGAATAAAAAAGAAATGAAAAAATGTAAAAGTCTTTATAAGTCTTCCTTGAGTGGTTAAGTTACACTCTTTACAACTTAAACTATTTAAAATCTTTATTAACTTTTCTTTAGATTCTATACCAAATATACCTATAAAAAACATGTTAAATTGATACCTCTCTTTCGTTTAACTAAAACTGCACCTTTCTATACACTTAATATATTAGTTTAATCATACAGCCCCTATATAACTCTTTACCTTATTTTTTATAATAACTTTCTCATCCTTTTTATATTTATTAAATAACTCAATAAGTTCATCAATAAATATTTTATAATTTTCATCCTCTCTATTAGGTGCATAGGAAGCTGAGATATTTCTCCCTATAAACATTTCGAGGTCATATTCTAAATTATTTTCAAACTCTGTATAAGCATATTTTCCATTTTTAAAGAAACTTTTGATATTATCTATATTATCTCCAATGCCTCCACTAAATCCTTGAAATTTCTTGCATAACCTTTTACTTATATCAAAACTTTCTTTAATTATTCCATCGCTTTCATCCCTTACATTCCAAAGAAGAACTACTCTACCACTATCCTTAAGTATGTTTTTACATTGACACTTAAATTTATCAGCATTAAACCAATGAAAAGCTTGAGCCACTGTTATTAAATCGACATCTCTTTTACTGTAATTTATATCCTCTGCTAAGCTATTTATAAATTTTAAATTTGTATATTTCTTAGTTAAATCCTTAATAAATACTGCCATATCTAAATTAGGTTCAACAGCAGTAACGCTTAATCCTCTTTTAGCAAGGATTTCAGTTAAAATTCCAGTTCCAGCTCCTACATCAAAGATTAAACTATCCTTATTTAAATTATTTTCTTTAACTAAATAATCAATATATTCCTTAGGATAACTTGGCCTATACTTCCAATACACATTTGCTTTTCCGTTAAATCTATCACTCATATTTTCACCTTTTTCATTAAATTAATTATTATTTATTTTCAAATATTTCTTATAATATACTAATTATTTCAAATATAATTTACTGTAATAAGTCAGTTTCAAACTTTTCTAAAATTAGTACTTATTTAAATAGAGACATTTTTAATAGCACCTTTTGACACATGTTATACTTATACCATTGACACTGACCACAAATATCTTCTAATATCTCTTTTGTTATTTTCTTCTGTATAAGACCTATAACATCCTTATAAACATAAGTACCTTCCTTTAAATCAAAGTATTTCAATACCTTTTTATCCATAGTCCTAACCTTAGTTTCAGTATTACATACTTGTCCTTCCTTATTAGGGCAGCTGTGACATAAATCATCTAACACACTTTCTATTTTAATTTTAAAACCTTTTTTATATCTTAAAATTTCTATCTTTTTATTCATATTATCTATAAACTCTTTATTATATCCTTTTCCTTCATATGACTGAGTACACAGTAAATGATGTGGTCTTAATATCATATTCTTCATCCTTTTTATCTTTTATATTTAATCCTAATATCTATTATTGCAATATAACACTTTTAAAAGCCCCACTAATTCCTGTATATAAAACATCTAAAAAAGTCCTTGCATTAGCCCTATTTATTTTTTGCTATTCCACCCTTTATTAAAAGACCCAGAAGGCTTCCTAAAATTACTACTATAGTGTTTATAACTATACCTTATATAAAATTTCCCTCTATTATTTTTAATTTAATATACTAATTTAAATAATAAATTATGTTTTATAGCAGTGATTTTAAATATACATAACTTTCAAAGCCTGCTATTTCTTAATTTTTCCTAAATCAACATACATCTAAATCGCTTCCTAATAACATATTAATTTCTCTCTTAGTTAGGCTTCTATATTCCCCCTTTTTTAAAGATTCATCTAACTTTAGATTTCCTATTGCAACCCTTTTAAGGTATACAACATAACATTCAACAGCTTTAAGCATTCTCTTTACTTGATGTTTTCTTCCCTCTGAGATTGTAAGATACCCTGAAACTATTGGTTGATTATAATTTTTAAAGTCTATATTAGATAAACTTTCTATATAAATTTCATCTTTAAAATCCAAATAATTTCCTTCTTTGTATATCTCTATTTTAGCTGGCTTAGTTAATAATTCATCTTTACCTATATGAAGTCCTTCCTCTAAACTTTTTTTATCTTCCTTAGTTAAAGAACCTAAGGCCCAAAAGAAGTATGTTTTGTTCACATGTTTAGTTGGATGCATTAGCTGATGTTCAAACTCTCCATCATTAGTAAGTAAAAGTAATCCTTCAGTGTCCTTGTCAAGTCTTCCAACATGAAAGACTCCTTTCATATCTTGATCAAAATAATGAAAAACCGTTTTACTCTTATTATCCTTTGTAGCTGTTATACATCCACTTGGCTTATTAAACATATAATAAACCTTTCTCTTATATTTAACTACTACATTCTTGTATTCAATAATATCAAAATCTTCTTTAACTTCTAAAGCAGGTTCCATTAAAATTCTCCCATTAACCTTAATTAATCCACTTTTTATATAATTTCTAACATCTTTTCTTCTTCCAATAGCAGCTTGTGCTAAAAACTTATCTAATCTCACTGTATGATTCTCTCTTTCTTTTTTACTATCCATTTATTCTTTTAATGCTATTAATTATTTCTGTTTTCATTTACCCAATTATATAATATACTCATTACATTAATTTTTGTTAGATTCATTATAAGAAAAAATTTTAAATCAAGCATAAAAACACCTATCAAATTTAATTTCTATATCTTTGTTCTAGGTTTTATTTTTACTAAATTATATTCATCAAATATATACTTAAAAGTGATTGATGTAGTTGCAATAGTTATAATACTATTTTTATGGAATCTCATTATACCACTTTTTATATGTAATGTAAGAAAGCATGATAAAAAATTTATTAGCGCTCTCACATATCCTATGGCACTTTTTAATAGTAAAAATATAATTATTCTACCTATCACTCTAGTTTTTAATAGTACTCCATTATCATTAATGGTAAAATATCTTATTTAGCCTATGCTTTAACTTACCAAGTCATGATTATGACATTTTAAGCAATTATGAGTAAAATCTTAGGTTTTATAATTGTTGCTCTTTTAACTTTAGGAGTTCTACTTACTAAAACAAATGGTATTTGTAATATATCTAGCAAGATTTTATTTCCAGTGTAATACTATAAGTTTATCTAAATCTATTTTATTCTTCTTAAAATATATTAAAAAGGAACGCTCCAAATTTTGTAGCGCTCCCTTTTTTACCTCTATTATAAGTGATAATACTTGCCAAATTAATGTCTTTTATAATTTAAACTAACTTCCTTCCCATTAAAATCCCCATAACGGAAGCCATCATAAGCCCTCTAGTCCATCCACTAGAGTCACCTAAGCAATATAATCCATGAATATTTGTTACTAAATCATTTGTCATTTTAACCCTATTACTATAGAACTTAAGTTCTGGAGAATAAAGTAAAGTTTCATTTCCTGCAAAACCTGGAACTACATGATCTACTGCTTGAATGAAATTAACTATATTAATCATTGCCCTATATGGCATAGCCGCTGTAATATCTCCAGCTACTGCATCTGGAATAGTTGGTTTTACATTAGAACGAGTAAGTTCTTTTTGCCATGTCCTTTTCCCACTTAAAATATCCCCATATCTTTGAACTACAATATGCCCATTACCAAGCATATTTGTAATTTCTCCAACCTTTTTAGCATATTCAATAGGTTGATTAAATGGTTCTGTAAAGTTATGGGAACATAAAATTGCAAGGTTTGTGTTATTTGATTTTAACTCTTTATAAGAATGTCCGTTTACAACTGCTAAATTGTTATCATAATTTTCTTGACTAACAAAACCTCCTGGATTTTGACAAAAAGTTCTTACCTTATTTTTAAAAGGTTCTGGATAACCTATTAATTTTGATTCGTATAAAACGTTATTTATATCTTCCATAATTTCATTTCTAACTTCTACACGCACCCCTATATCTACAGTTCCTGGTTCATGAGCAATATTATGCTCTTTACACAATTTTTCAAGCCAATCTGCACCTTTTCTTCCTGTCGCAACTACTATATGTTCTCCATTTAAAATTTTTACATCATCATGCCTTAAAGCAGTTTCAATAATAGCACCACTACACCTATTACTCTCTACAATAACATCTTTACAAACATAACCAAAATATATATCTACTCCATTTTCTAACAAATATTTTTCAATGCTATGATAAATCTCTTGAGCCTTTTCTGTACCTAAATGACGAATAGGACAATCTACTAATTTCAATCCTGCTTGAATTGCTCTTTTACGAATATCTTTTACCTTTTCCTCTTGATCAATCCCCTCAATTTTATCGTCTGCCCCAAAGTCTAAGTATATAGAATCAGCGTAATCTATTATTTCCTGAGCAAACTCTTCACCAATTAACTCCGGTAAATCACCTCCAACTTCATAGCTTAAAGATAACTTTCCATCTGAAAAAGCACCAGCTCCTGAAAATCCAGTAGTTATATGACAATATGGTTTACAATTCATACAAACTTTAGTTTTAGCTTTAGGACAACTTCTCTTCTCTACTGGTCTACCTTTTTCAACAATAGCAATTTTCTTTTTGCTACCTTTTTTTATCATTTCTAAGGCAGTAAATATCCCTGCTGGACCTGCACCTATAATAACAACATTATAATTATTCATAAATAACCTCCTAATTTTAAAATAAAAACAAAAAACTACCGCAAAAGAAAACTTATAAAATAACCTAATGGTTACTTATAAATCAACTATTTACGGTAGTGGGTAGAAACGCTCAACCTAAAATTATGAGCTTATATAAGTAATACAAATTTCACTTGTATTGTATTTAATTTTAATATTCTAATCTATCTCTAACTTAAATAAAAGTTATTTTTTATACCTAATTAATACTAAAATTTATATCAGTTCATAATTATAAACTTATTTATATAAGAAATAATACGAACAATACGTAATTTATAAATCAATTATATAAATTCTTATTAATAGCTATTATTAATCATTTATACTACAATATTATAATATATTCTTATA
>CAUWNL010000061.1:0-16334 GCA_963559995.1 uncultured Sarcina sp. | reverse complement strand
ATATATTTGAATTATATCCATATTTAGGTTTACACAATCAATTATACATTACCTAAAGAAGCTATAAATTTATAGCTTCTTTATTTTTGTAGTGATATAAAATCAGTATTATTTTACGGATTAACTTTATTTTTATAGTATAATAAACTAAATTATGTATTTAATTTTACCAGTAGGGAATATATCTTCAATGGTAACTTTAAAAAATTCTTTTAAATCACTAAGTTCTTCCTTTGGATAAACATATTTACCATAACCAAATTGTCCATATTTAAATGTTCTCTCCTCCTCAGTCATTGGTAAAGTATTATCAGGAAATACTTCATTAATAATATTTTTAGCTCTTGCTGTATATCTATGAGATATTACTTCAAAGGTCAAAGTGTGTTCTAAATCACTAGGAAGCTTATTCTTTAAATGGAGTAGAAGCTCTTTATATTCTTCCTTCCACCCTTTATAAATAAATACAGGTGCAATAATAAACCCAACAGGATAACCAGCACCTATTGCTTTAACAATTGCATTTATTCTATCATTTATATTAGCAGTTCTCTTTTCAAAATCATCTCTTACCCTTTGTGTATTTATAGTAAATCTAATTTCAGTTTTATTGTTATGTTTAATATGAAGCAAACTATCTATATCAGCAAATTTTGTAACAAATCTAAAACGTCCATTCTTATTATCAGCAAAAAATTCTATACTTCTTTTAAGAAGTGTGCTGTAAGGTTCAATAGGAACAGGGTCAGAAGTGCTTGAACCTTCAAAAATAGTTGGAGCTGGAAGTCTTTCATTAATATAACCTTGAGCTTTATTTAAAATATCATTTATATTTGCGTTAATTTTAATATAAGGCTTATCACTTAAATTTGTATTTAAGTAACAATACTGACAATGCCCCATACATCCAGAGAGTAGAGGTAATTGATAATGAGCAGATGGTTTACAAGTTTGAAATTTGTTTACTTTTTGAGTTCCAACAACTAAAGTGTTTTTACCATTTCTATAAAAGTCATAAGCATTATCTCCTGGTATGTGTTGCTTAATCCTATTAGAACTTAAGTCAATTAACTCAATCTTTTCATTATCTTTAAATTTATTATAAATATTTTGCGCAATCTCATATTCCATAACATTTTTCTCAAATAATATCCTTTGAGGAACAAACATAAAAACCACTCCTTTTTTATTTTAGGGTTGGCATAGATAGAATTAAATATACCTTTTTAAATTATCCTAAGTCCTATATATTCTATAAAGCTGATATTCTTTGCATGTGTTATTTCTATATTATCTCTTACATTACAAATTTTAAATTTATATTATTATTTTAGGATAAAATTATTAAAATATATCCGTATTAATTTTTTGTAAATAATTAATTGTTAAACCATAAAGTATTTAAAAATGTAATAATTAGAAATATAATGTAAATAAAGAAATTAAAAGCGCTATCATCAAATTTTACTAATATGACAGGTTTAATAAATGAAGTAATGAAAGAAGGGGAGTAGTTGAGTTTAGGGGTAAATTCTAATGAAGATATTGTTACAAAAATTAATGAAATTTTAGAGAATAAAAATAATTGTGTAGTTAACATAGTAAATGATAAATTAACACTTTCTGTATTTTCTCTTTTAGAAAAGAATCTTAAAAATGTTAAGGAAATAAATTTTATAATAAGGGATACAAAATCAATTCCTAAGCAAAGTGAGATAGCTAGGGAATTTGAAATTTCAGGTAGTGTTAAGGATATGTTATTTAATTCATATGATATTATTGAAAAAAATAAGCTTCAACACTTTGGAAAAGCTAAAAGTATGTATAAATTTATAAGAAAGCATGTAAATGCAAAAAAGATAAAAAAGGGGTTTAATGTAGGAAGTAACATAATTATTATAGATGAAGATTTTATGATACAGGGTTCTTCATCACTAGAGTTATTTAACAAAGCTACAAATAGAAGAAATATAAATTTCGATATTGTAATAAATTCTTCTATGGATAAAACTCAAATTATTAATTCTAAAAATACATTTAATAGAATTTGGTTTGGTGAAAATGTAACGGAAGATTATAAAGATGAATTATTAAAAAGCTTATCCTATGTATATAAAGATCATTCACCTGAATTTTTATATTACTTCACTTTAAATGAGCTTTTCGGAAATCAATTAGATTATGGCATTGAGAGATTTGAAAGAGATAATATTAATTTTAAGAAAACTGAAATATGGGGCATGCTATTTGATTTTCAAAAAGATGCGGTACTATCAGCTATACAAAAAATAAATAAGTATAACGGATGTATAATTGCAGATAGTGTTGGTCTTGGTAAAACCTTTGAGGCTCTTGCAGTAATAAAATATTTTGAACTTAGACAGGATAATGTTTTGGTATTAACACCTGCAAAGCTATATGAAAACTGGGCTTCTTTTAAGGGTGATTATGTAGATAGTCCTATAAAAGAAACCTTTAATTATAAAATAATGTTCCATACAGATTTATCAAGATTTGATTGGAGTAAGTTTGACCTTATTGTAATTGATGAATCTCATAACTTTAGAAATAGAGTTGAAAAACAGGATGGAAATATTACAAGGTATCAAAAGTTATTAAGTGCAATAAAAAAAGGAAATGCAACAACTAAAGTCCTTTTATTATCAGCAACTCCAGTTAATAATTCATTAACTGATTTAAAAAACCAAATAAGCTTAATTACAGCAGATAAAGATAATGCTTTTCAAAATAAAGAAATAAAGAGTGTTGATAATTTATTAAGAAGAACATCAACTGTTATTAATAGATGGGACAAGCAAAGAATAAAAAGGAAAGAAGATTTATTTAATGACTTGCCACCAGATTTTTATAAGTTATTAGAAATGATAACTATTTCCCGTAGTAGAAAGCATATTACAAACTATTATGGAACAGAGAAAATAGGGACATTCCCAGATAAGTTAAAACCAGACACTTATAATCCTGAAATAGATACAATGGGAAAACTTATTAATTTTAAGGAAACAAATTCTATGCTTGAGAATTTAACTTTAGCAGTATATGCACCAATTTCTTATATAAAAAGTGAATACTTACCTATATATAAAGAAAAGTATGAATCCATAGGTAAAAACGGAAGAGTTTTATTATCTAATGAACTTAGAGAATCAGGAACAAAAACACTTCATAGATTTAATTTATTTAAAAGACTTGAAAGCTCTGTTTATTCCTTTGGTGAAACCATAAGAAGGCTTATGGAACGTATAAATAATTATATTGAAGTTATAGAAAAATCATCTAATAGTGAAAATGTAGAAATTGATGTTGAAGATGTAGAGGAAGAAACTTTAGATTATAAATATGAGATAAAGGTAGAACATTTAAATAAAGGTAACTTTTTAAGTGATTTATATTATGACTTAAATATTTTAGAAGAGCTTTATAAGGATATTACTAAAGTTTTAAAAGAAGGTAGAGATAAAAAACTACAAAACTTAGTTGAGGTATTGGCTAATAAGGTTAAAGAAACACCTTATAATGATGATAATAAAAAAGTTCTTATATTTACAGCCTTTGCAGATACAGCTAAGTATTTATATGAAAGTATTAATAAAGACCTTTTAAAACTTAATTGTTACTTAGCCTATGTTAGTGGTTCTGATAAGCCTAGAACAAATAATAGAAGTGTAAATAGCGATTTTAATAGTGTTTTATCAGCATTTTCACCACAATCTAAACTTAGAAAAGAACTTCCAAGGGAAAAACAAATAGATATTTTAATTGGAACTGATTGTATTTCAGAAGGACAAAATCTTCAAGATTGTGATTGTATAATAAACTACGATATTCAATGGAATCCAGTTTCCTTAATTCAAAGGTTTGGAAGAATTGATAGAATAGGAAGCAAAAATAAGTCAATAAAAATGATAAACTTTTTCCCAGCCATGGAGCTTAATGAGTATTTAAGCCTAGAGCAAAGGGTTAAAGGAAAAATGGTTTCAGTTAATTTAGCATCAACAGGAGATGAAGATATACTAACCCCTGAAATGAATGATATTAACTTTAGAAAAAGACAACTTGAAAAGCTAAAAGATGAAGTTATAGATATTGAAGATGCAAGTGATAATATATCATTAACAGATTTAAATATGAATGAATACCTTTTTGAATTATCTAATTATATAAAGAAAATGTCTGAAATAAAAGAAGTTCCTCAAGGAATTTATTCTATAACTAAAGGTGAAAAACAAGGAGTTATATTCTGTTTTAAGCATAAAAATATATTTGATAAACCTAAAAATGAAAGTTCTCTATATCCTTACTATCTTCTTTATATAAATAATAATGGTGAGGTTTATTATAGTAATAATCAAGCTAGAGAAGTTTTAAAGGAATTTAGAAAAATATGTTTTAAAAACAGGGAACCTTTAGAAGTTTTAATAAAGGGATTTTTAAAAGAAACTAAAAACACAAAAGATATGTCAATGTATTCAAAACTTTTATCAGAGGCTATAAAAACTATTCAAGGTAATGAAGAGGAAATAGCAATTGAAACTATGTTTGATTTTGGTGGCTTTAATAATGAATTTGCAAATGAAAGTGAAGATGATTTTGAACTTATATCTTTATTGGTGGTTAAGTAATGAGAAACTTACCTAAAAAATATGAAGTAAATAAAAAAATAGATAAAAAGAATTTTCTGAGTAGTAATTTAAAGCCTAATGAGAAGAAAAAATTAAAGGAAAGTTTAAAGAAGGTTACACTCACTCACCAAATACAGGGTGAGGAGATACCTTCAATAATAAATGATGAATACAATTGTCAGGTTATATTATTTTTAGATGTAGAAATAGATTCAATGAAAAATGCTAAATTTATATCTGAAATAATACAAAACCAATTTAAACCTATTTGTGTGCTTAATATATATGATGAAAATAAACAAAGGTATTCTTTTGCATATAAAAGACTAAATATTCAAGAAAATCAAAATATTATAATTGAATACAGTATTTTAACAAAAGAAACTTCATTGTTTTTTGTAGATGCAACAAAGGAATTAATAGATAAATATTTAGATTATGAAGAAATTTTGTTAAGGGATAATAAACTTAATTTTTATTTAGAATCAATGACTAAAGCTTATATTATTTCAAATACAAATAATATAGAGACATTAATAAAAAGTAATGTTTGGTATAACCACAAAAAAGTTAAAGAGCTTTTTAGCTTATTAATTGATTTAGAAAAGTTAAAGGCTCTTAGTATAAAAACTAAGGTTATGAAAGATAGAATAGCTATAAATAAAGATATAAAAACAGTTAATGAAAAGATAAAAAATCTAATATAGTGGGGGAATTAAAATGAGTGTTAACGTAGCAGAGAGAAATGACTTAAAATTAAAACAAGAAATATTCAATTCGGTAAATGAGAATGTAAAAGCATTAGAAAGTTTATTCCCATCAGCAGTTAAAGATGGACAAGTAGATTTTAAAGCACTGAAAGAAGAATTAGGGCAATTTGAAGAAGTTGAAAAAGAAAAGTATGAATTAACATGGTCTAGAAAACAAAATGCTAAAAAACAAGCACAACAAGATATCTTAGGTAAAACATTAAAATATATACCAGAGGATAGCAAAAATCCAGAAACAACAGAAAATCTTTATATAGAAGGAGATAATCTAGAGGTATTAAAACTTCTAAGACAAAACTATTATGGCTCAATAAAAATGATATACATTGATCCACCATATAATACTGGAAATGATTTTGTATATAATGATAAATTCTCTATGACTAAAGCAGAAAGTGATATACAAGATGGAACTATATCAGAGCTAGGTGAAAAATACACAGTAAATAAAGATACTAGCAATAAATATCATGCAAATTGGCTTAATATGATGTATCCAAGACTTAAAGTTGCTAAGGATTTATTGACTGATGATGGGATTATATTTATAAGTATTGATGATAATGAAGTGAATAATTTAAGGAAAATATGTGATGAAATATTCAGTCCAAGTAACTTTATGAGTTGTATAGCTGTTAAAATGTCAGAAGCATCAGGAGTTAAAATGACTCATGCCAATACTAAACCTCCAAAACTTAAAGAATATATCTTAATGTATAAAAAAGGTGAAAATATAATTATTAATCCAGTAAAAATACCTAAAAAGGAGTGGGATAATGAGTATAGAAATATTCTATTAGGTGTTACCAAAGAAGAAATAACCACTTTAAACGAAATAATTTCTAATAATTGTAAAATTGAAAAGGATAATATAATTATTGATAAAATTTTATCTAAATCTTATTCTAAGACTTTATCAGAATATTTTAAAGAGAATGATATAAAAAATAAAGATGTTTTTAAGTTTGAAAATTCATATAGAATATTTCAGGTAACTGCAACGTCTATTGACTTTACTATTAAAATTAAAGAATATATTAAAATTAACAAAATAACTAATGAGTTTTTCAGCTATAAAACACCAACAGGTGAAATTTATATTATTAGAAATAGGTTTGATGATGTTAGTAAAAAACCAAGATTACAGGTGTTATTTGCAAATAATTATTTGGATTATAATCCTGGGGATTTTTGGAGTGATATAAAGACTACAGGATTAGATAATGAGGGGGAAGTACCTTATAAAAATGGCAAAAAACCAATTGCACTTATAAAAAGATTAATAGGTATGAATAAAGATAAAGATTCTATAATATTAGATTTTTTCTCAGGTTCTTCAACAACAGCTGATGCAGTTATGCAACTTAATACAGAAGATGGAGGAAATCGCAAATTTATAATGGTTCAGGTATCTGAGAATTTAGATAAAAGTTATTTAAAGGCTATAGGAGATACTAAAAAGCAAAAGAAGCTCTAGATTTTTTAGATGAAATTAATAAGCCACATTTTCTAGTGGAGTTAGGTAAAGAGCGTATAAGGCGTGCTGGCGAAAAGATAAAAGAAGCAAATAAGGATAAAGCAGGTATAGAAAATTTAGACGTAGGTTTTAAAGTTTTTGGAGTAGGAGATACAAATATTAGATGGAACTATGAAACAGTTAATTCATCAACTTTAAATATGTTTAAAAATATAGAAAACTCTTTA
This sequence comes from uncultured Sarcina sp., assembly GCA_963559995.1. Lineage (GTDB taxonomy): Bacteria > Bacillota > Clostridia > Clostridiales > Clostridiaceae > Sarcina. Next base: position 9,217 of record CAUWNL010000061.1, on the reverse strand, counting down.
GGGGAAGAGGTTGCATCAAAAGCATTAACTCCTTTAGAAGAACAATATTACAAAAATAAAGATGGCGTTGATTTTATGCCAAATTCTAAAGATATAGATATAGTTTATGAAATACTTTTAAGGCAAAGGGATATTCATTTATCTGAAAAAGTTGAACTTTTAAGTAATATTGGAGAAAGGACTTATCTTTTTGCAGATAGTTATTTAGTATGCTTAGAAAAAACTATAACTAAAGAGATTATAGAAAAGATAGCTTCTCTTGAACCATTACCAATTAAATTTGTGTTTAGAGATAGTGCTTTTGAGGATAATATAAGTCTTAAGGATGAAACTATTAGAAGATTAAAAGCTCTTATTGATAAAAATTCAGAGGGCAATAAAGTAGCTTATACAGTAGAGTTTATTTAGGAGGTAATTTAATGAGTAAGCATATTAAATTTGAATTTGATGATAAGTTAGATTATCAACTAGATGCTATAAATAGTGTTGTTAATCTTTTTAATGGACTTCCTAAAAAAGGTGATGGAATATATGGTGATACTTATAATAGAACTAAATTGCTATATGAAGGTCAAGGGCAATATGAGCCTATAAGAAATATTAACATTATCACTGGTGAGAAGTTATTAGGTAATTTAAATAAGGTGCAAATAGATAATAATCTATTTGCATCAAAGGATATTGAAGATAATAATTTTACAGTAGAAATGGAAACTGGAACAGGAAAAACTTATGTATATCTTCGCTCAATATTAGAATTAAATAAAGAATATGGGTTTACTAAATTTATTATTGTTGTTCCAACTGTTGCTATAAGAACTGGTGTTGAAAAGAGTATAAAAATGCTTAAAGAACATTTTAAAATTCTTTATGGAATAGATGTTGAAAAGCATAGTTTTGTCTATGATAGCAAACAATATAAAAGTGTAAGTACAAAATTAGTTGAAAGTACAGACCTTAGTATTTGTATTATGAATATACAAGCTTTTAATAAAGATAGTAATAAAATAAGGCAAGAAGATGAATACGGTCAAATTATATGGCGTGATATTCAAATGATAAGACCAATAGTAATAATTGATGAACCTCAAAAAATAGAAGGGGATGGAAAGAAAAAATCTCAATCTCTTAAAGCTATTGAGGAACTTAATCCACTTTTTACTTTAAGATATTCAGCAACTCATAAAAAATTATATAATCAAATTTATAAATTAGATTCTTTTGATGCTTTTGAAAAAGATTTAGTAAAAAAGATAGAAGTTAAAACCATAAATAGTATGATTCCTAAAAGTTATCCTTATATAAAATATCTAAACTTTACTAAGGATTTAAAAGCAAAAATAGAAATTTTAAGTCAAGAACAAGGTGGAAGAATAGTTTTTAAAACTGTATCAGTTAGTGGAAATGATAACTTATTTGATTTATCAGGAGGATTACAACAATATAAGAATGTTAGAATTCTTGAAAATCCCCATAAATTAAAACCATTAAAAATATCAATGCCAAGTTCTATTGATGAATTAAAGATAGGAGAATCTAATTCTAAAATACATGATAGTGATATTATAAGAAATCAAATAAGATTAACTATACAATCTCATTTAGATAAACAATTCAATATTTTAGATAAAGGAAAGAAAATTAAAGTTTTATCATTATTCTTTATTGACGAAGTAATAAAGGTTAGAGATAATAGCAGGGAAGATTTAAGAGGGGAATATTTAAGAATATTTGATGAGGAATATTTAAAAATAATAAATGAACCTAAGTATAAAGAGAAATTTGAAAAATATAAAGAGTTCTTTAACGGGTATAATAATGAGTTATCTGTAAGAGAAGGTTATTTTGCCATAGATAAAAAGAAGAATGTTGTAGAAGTTGAAGGATGGAATTCTAGCCTATCAGAAAATAAACTTAAAGCTAAAGCACAAGAAGATGTAGATAGAGCAGTTGAACTTATACTTGAGAAAAAAGATGAACTTATATCCTTTGATGACCACTAGCATTTATATTTTCTCACTCAGCCCTTAGAGAAGGTTGGGATAATCCAAATGTATTTAATATTTGTACTTTAAAACAAGGCTCAAGTGATATAGCTAAAAAGCAAGAAATAGGTAGGGGGTTAAGACTGCCTGTTGATATTTATGGGAAGAGATGTGTTGATAGTAGTATAAATATTTTAACTGTTATAGCTAATGATAATTATGAACACTTTGCATCTTCACTTCAAGAAGATTTTAATGATAATATGGAATTTAACAGAGAAGAGGTTACTCCAGAAATAATATTAACTACATTTAAAAAAGCTGGAATACCAAAAGCTAAAATAACTTCTGAACTTGTTAATGTTTTAAAAGATGAATTACTAAAAAATAATATCATAAATTCAAAAAATATATTAACTAAAGATGCAAAAGAACTTGAAAATATCACATTTAGCAATGAAACATTAAATGAACATGAAGAATTTATAAAGAAGAATTTAATAGAACTTATGCTTACTAGAGGTAGTAGAAGAATACCTATAATAAATGGAGATAATGAATCTTTTAAAGGTAATAGCTCTTATAAATATGTAAGAGAAAGTGAATTTATAAAAATAATAAATAATCTTACAAATAACCTTAATAAGAGGACAATCTATAAAGCAAAGGTTGATAAGGATATATTTATTAAAGAATGTGCAGAAGAATTAAATGAATATACAAAGTATATGTACCATAGTAAAGAGTTTAGATTATCTACAGCAAAAACTAATTTTGATAAAGAATCGAGAATGTTTGAAATGGATGACGTTAAGCATACCATTTTAGAAGAGGGAGCAGATTTATTAGTAGAAAAGAAAACAGATTTAGAAATTATAAATTATATAATGTATCACACAATGCTTCCAAGACTTGTAATAATTAAAATATTAAGCAAGATTAAAAATAGACGTATTTTAAATAAACAAGAAGTTTTAGAAGATATAACTAATAAAATAAAAAACAAATTAAAAGAGGCAAAAGATATTTTAGAATATGAAGTTATTGAAGGATATAAATTAGATACTACTAAGATTTTAGAAGCTGATGTTATTGATGAAGATATGTTAAGAAAAGAAAAGGCTGTATACATTACAGATGAATCAAAAAGAAAAGCTATGAACAGATACTATAAAATGGATAGTCAAGGCGAATATGATTTTGCCGAAAGCTTAGAGAATGACGAAAATATATTGTTATTTACTAAATTAAAAAAAGGTGGATTTATAATAGATACACCTTATGGAAACTACACTCCAGACTGGGCTATTATTTATAAAGATTTAAGGGGAGATTCTAAGATTTATTTTATAGTGGAAACAAAATTCCAAAAAGAAGAAAATCAATTAATAAAAGAAGAGCAAACTAAAATAAAATGTGGAAAATTACATTTTAAAGCAGTTTCTGATAATATAAAATTTGATTGGGTAAATAGCTATAAAGACTTTAAAAATAAGTTTACAAATAAATTTAATGCTAGTTAAAATATAATAAATCTATTAAAAATTAAATATATCATAATGGTACTTTTAAAGCTATAAAAGTATCATCATGATACCTATAAAAGGCTTAAAATGATATTTATAAAAAGTATCATTTTGAGCCTTAATCTATATTTAAATATATCTATATCTAAATTATCTATAACTATAATATAAAAAGAGCAATACCTAAAAAGGCATTACTCTTTATTCTTAGTAATTTTTTTACCGTTTAATAGCATATAAGTTATTTCACTACTAACAGTTCTTTGATTCTTAATAGCATTTTCTTTAATTATATCTAATAACTCTTTATCTAAACTAATTGTAACTCTATCCTTACTAGATTTTACAGCCACCTTAATCACTCCTAAAATAAATGATTACTAAAATTTATATAAAATATTATATCATAATTTACAGATTTGAAAAATTTTTAAGAAAAGTGTGCACTTTTCTTAAAAATAGTTTATAATAAGCTTATATTATTTTTTACATAAGAAAACAGGAGGACTGTAAAATGAACATACAGTTTTTAAAATTAGATTTTGATTTAATTACTGACAAAAACATAAACGGTAATGAATTTAGAATATATGTTTATTTATTAAGTAGATATAATAAGAAATTTAAAGGCTCTTTTCCTTCACTTGAAACTATATCCGAAAACTTAAATATTGGTATTGCAACAGTTAAAAGAGCTATTAAGCATTTAGTAACCCTTGAATACATAACCATAGAAAAACAAAAGAACAAAAAAGGTAATTTCAACGTATATAAAAATTTTAAATATCTAATTTTGGATGATTCAAAAAGAACAACTAAAAATTATTACAAACCTAAAACTAAAAGTAATTTTTCTAATTTTCAACAAAGACAATATGATTATGAAAAGCTAGAAAAACAACTATTGGGGTGGGAAGAGTGATATAATATTAGAAAAATTATTTTTTAGGAGATTGATAAAATGTTTCATATTGATACAAAAATCCTTGAAAAGTTAAGAGATACAATAAATCATGAACAACATATTTCTATAGTTAAAAAATTTAAATACTCTAAAGATAGAAAAAGTAAAGTCAAAGAATATTATGCCTGGGATAAAATGTGTGCAATCATGGACAGACTTGATGATACTATAGAATATTTAAATAATCTTAAACTAAATACTGGGAAATATAAAAGATCTGCTTTTGATTTTTATGATTTTATGAATAATGCTTCAGTGGTTATTGATTGTGTAAAAGAATTAACATCTATATTTGAGGTTGACGATAGTCAAGTAAAACTATCCTCAAATGTTTTTAATAAATTGGGTAATGATGGACATGGAACAGATGAAAAGTATTTTGAATATTTACGTTCCTTATGTTCTGTACACCCAATAGAAACAAGTCGTCATAAGAGATATCAAGAAAATACTTTTGAATGTAGTCCATATGTTATGTGGGTTGATAGTTCAATATGGTGTAATGAAGATTGTGATCTTCATGCTGTTGTATATACAAATAAAGAAAATGATTGGGGTAAAAGGATACCCATATATCTTTCTCAAATATTTAAATATGTAGAAATAAGAGTAGAATTTATTTTAGAGATAATAAACTCTATAGAAAGTTATCATAATCAAACTATAGAAAAATTAAAAAATACTCCTATAAAAAAAGAAGAGGAATTTGGGAGTTATATAGATTATTTAAAAAACTTAGATAATGAAACCAAGGAAAGATTTGGTGATACAATATACCCATTTGATTACGTTATTAAGTTATTTGAACTTAAGGTATCAAATATAGAAAATGAAGAGAAAATGGAATTATATATAAATGCTTTTAAATATGCTATAGGTTTTGAACATAATAAATTACAGAATATGAACTCTGAAGGGTTTGATAATACAGGAATAAAGTATCTTGAAAAGAATATAGAAACAAGTTTATATTATGAATTAAATTCACTTTCAAGTGGAAGTGAAGAACAAATAAAGTACAACTATAATTTAAGTAAAATACATTATCTAAACGATAATCCAGGATATAGTGATAAAGGTTATGTATATATGCTACTAAAACAAGCTGAAGGATTTTTAGGCAAATATGTTTCATTTGAAGAAGCTAGGGGAGATTTTGAGCATTATGCATTGGTTCAGTTAGCTTTATATTTAGAATGTTTAGAAAATAAATGCTCATTAAATAGGAATATTCCTAATGAACTTAAGTATCGTCAACAGTTGTTATCTGACGAAGAATTTGAAGATATTTTAAAAGAAGATCAGAAAGAAAATAATAATCAAGCTATTATAGAGCAGTTACGAGATATATTTAAAAAAATATAAATTAAAAGTATTAGCTTATTGCATGCACAGACAGTTATAGAATAAATTAAGAAAGTAGGGAAAACCCTCTTTCTTTAAATAGTATAATTTGAAAGAATAACTTCTAAGAGCATAGCAGATGTATCACTAGAAAGTTTTAAATGATTACAAAATGTTGTAAAGGTTAATTTTAGGAAGTTTTTAGGCAACTTAGGTGAAAGTGAATCTAGAAAATTGTAATCTACGTCTATTGTATCTATAATTTGTTTCTTATTAAAATCGATAATATTTATAATATCTTTTACTCCACTAAATTCCCATAAATCATTTGATGAATCTGTAGATGAAAAAATATAAGTTATATTGTTAATTGGTTTTAAGTTATTTATCCAAATATAAGGAAAGGCGGCGGGAAAAATATTTTTATAATTAAATATATTAACGTCTACCGATTTAAAGGTATTTAGAAAATCTTTTTCAGTTAATTTAATTTTTAAAATAGATTCAATTTGCTGAAAAATTCTATATGAGTAAAGAATGAATAAAACCTTACTGTTTTCAATTTCTTGTTTTGAAGGTGGTGAGATATTGGCTTTCTCAAAACGTTTCGTATAATTTACAAGGGAGCATGATTGATTTTTATAATGGGCAAAATGAGTTCTTCTACTAGGATTATCCTTACACCTAGCAAAAAGTATTTTATTGCAAGTTGGGCATAAAGGAGTAAACTTATTACCATTTTTATAATGAGCCATGTAATCATCTATAGAGTAAATATTTTTTGAATTATCTTTGCATATATCATGATTGTTAAAAATATTCATTAAAATCCCTTCAGTATAAAAAGATATCATTTAATTATAATCTTAAATTTACAAGAATATGAGTATAACTTTCTTCTTTTAATATACAGGTTATACTCTATTATATAGGTTTATCATAATATTTTCTATCTAGTAAAGTATGCATTTAAATATAATTCATCATTAGTAGTTTTAGACATAACATACAGTTGATACATCTTATGAATATTGATAATTTCAAAATCAATATTATCAATATTTTCAAACTTTTGTGCGTATTTTGTAGCATTAGTATGTATTCTCCCACAAGTAAAAACTTTCATTCTAGTAATACCATCAGCAGTAGCAGCTCCGACTAGTTTTTGGCAAATCTCTCTTCCTACTGAAGAGGTACCATAATGTTTACACTCAATATATACCTTTCCATTACCATCTTCTAGTATAACATCCTTACCACCATCAGGGCCTTTTGGCATTACTTCTACCTTATAACCTAAACCTTTATATAAATTAGCAGTAAATAATTCAAATTCATCTGGATGTTGTCTTTTAATTGCATCACAAAAATCAACATAATTAATTTTATCATTATTAATAATATTAGGATCATTAATAATTGGTGTAGTGTTTATTATATATAAAAAAGTTTTTTTACAAACTATAAATAAAAAGTGGAAAAATTTAATATGTAATAAGATTAATGTATAAAAATATTTATTTTTTAACTCTTTTATATTGTCAGTTTTTTTCTTTTTTAATAATGCTACTAATTGCAATGTTAAGAGAGGAATAAACAACATTAACTCAATAGCAAATATTATCTGTATAAAACTTGGAATACCATATAAATTTTTCATAATTATCACCTTACTAAAAAATATATATTAGTATTTCCAAAGGTTTCTTAAATTATTCATGTTTTATATGTTGGATTTAGCTAAATATAATCCTAAGGTATTTTTAAGCAAATTAAACATTCCTCTAGGAAACTCTATTTCTCTTCTACAATATTCATCAACCATCAAGCTAATTAAGAAAGTAGGAGTTTTGCCCCCCTCTTCCTCTTAAAAATCTTAATAGCTTCTCTAACTATATTTTCGTTAGCTAAAGATAATATTTTCTTAGCGAAACTACTATTATCAACATTTGTAACACTTCTAGCAAGTCTAACATTTATATGAGAATCTATATTACTTTTCTTGTGAGTATGTTCTGTAACACTACTTTTATTATCTTTAGTAGAGTCCATATTATCAGTATCATCTTGTTTATTCTCATTATTAACTTTTTTATCTTTATTAGAAATCTTATTTTTAAGTTTTTCAATTGTTTTACTATGTTTAGTAGTTTCTTTAGTAATTTTCTTGTCTGTATCTTCAATATGTTTTAAATCTTTATAAATATTAAAGTTACCAGCTAGTCCTTTTCTCTTTTCAATTTTTATATATCCAAGCTCTGCAAGTCTTTTTATAGATTTTTTAACTGTTGTTAAGCATATACCTAGTTTTTCTGAGATTACCTCTAAAGAAGGATAACTACAACTTTTTTTGCTATTATAAAGGCTTAGAAGATAAGTATATATTCTAAACTCATTTGCTGTTATGTTTTTATCTGTGATTAATTCATAAGGCATTTTTAAAAATTGCACTTTATTTTCCTCCTTTGTGTTCTGATATGTTTTTTATTATACCAAATTTCTTTCCTAGATGCAACATCTAAGAAAGAAAAAACTACTTTAGAGAATGAAAAATGGATTACATAAAATGCTTATGATATAATTTAAATCAATTAAAACAGGCAATTTCAAAGGTTTAGGAGGATTTATAATGGAGAAAAAACCTAACACTGCTAGAATACCTAAAGGAAAAAAGAGAATAATGATAACTCTTGAATTAGAGGTTATTGATAAGATAGAAGAAGTAGCCGAAAAAAATATGAGAACTGTTTCAAATGAAATAGCAATGTTAATTAAAGAAAAATATATGAGTGAAAAAGAGTAAATTAAATTTTACTCTTTTTTTGTTTTTATCATTGTCTGTATTAGCTAATTATATATAGGTTAATTAATATTTCTAGATACATAAATATAGATTATGGATATATTATAAACTTCTAAAGGGGTGTTTATTATACTTTTTGAGTTTATGATTTTTAATTCATTTATTTTCAAAGAGATCTGTTTAGCATTAATCAGTGATTCTAAATAAGTCCTTTAAATTTAAATACAATAATATATAAAAAATTATAGAGAAATAGAATTTTCTGAAATTCGCAAGTGTAAAATTATAATATATTTTTTTATAATCTTAATTTATTAATGAAGTATAAATTATACTAAATATTATAAAAGTATATCAATTAAATAATATAAAATTATATTTAAATCAAGAATAGATTTTTAAGTTAAATATAATTTTATATCAGTATTAAAGTATTGTTTAAAGTATTTCATTATATATTATAGATAGTAAATTTATATAGGGTCATTAATAAAATTTATTGTAAGTCATTTGCAAGTTTTATTTTTAAAAAAATTATAATTTTAATCTATATTTTAGGAAATAAATTAGAGAATAAAAGATATTTTTAGGGGAA
>CAUWNL010000060.1:0-16352 GCA_963559995.1 uncultured Sarcina sp. | reverse complement strand
ATAAAAATAGACAAGAATAAGATGGAGGATTAAATGGCAAATAAATATAAATATAGAGATTTTAAATATAGTCCAGAAGTTTTAGAACTTTTAAATATAACTATTACAGAAATGGATGAGAAACTTATAAAACAGATACAATCTGATGTTCTTGATTTAAATGGTGAAAGAAACTATTCATATATTATAAAAGATATATATATTTTAACTAGAAAGCATAACTTAACAACAAAGCAATTAAGTTTTATATATGGAATATCAGAAGCTATGATTCTAAGATGGCTTAGGGAGCTTGGTCTAAATAGAAATATAAAAGAAGGATTGCAGGCAAAAAGGATTGCTGAAAAGAAAAATCTTTTCTTAGGCGAATCTAAAAATACTACTGCACTTCCTAGTAATGAATTACTAAATAAGTTTGGAATAAATATAGATAATACTGATAGCCCTAAGATATTAAATGAGTTTTTAAATTACTTAGAAACTATAAAAGGTAAATCAACAAATACAATAAATGAATATAGAAAAGATTTAAGTATATTCTTTAGATTTTTAGCAGTTTATAAAGGTTTGGTTACAAATCCTAAGTTAGAATTTGATGAAATCCCCATAAATAATATTCCTGATGAATTTATAAAAGGAGTAACTCTTATGGATCTTTATGCATTTTTAACTTTTGTTGAAAAAAATCGTAATAACAAAACAAAAACTAGAGCTAGAAAGGTTGCTTCTTTAAAATCATTTTTTAAATTTCTTCAAACAAAGGCTAAGATAATAAAAGAAAATCCAGCATTAGAATTAGAAATACCTAAAACTAGAAAGAGCTTACCTATACATCTATCACTAGATGAAAGTATTCAACTTCTCACTAATATGAATAAAAACAATAAAAATTACTTTAGAGATTATTGCATACTAACCCTATTCTTAAATACAGGTATGCGTTTATCTGAGCTTTGTAGTGTAGAAATAGATAAAATAAAAAATGATACATTAACTATAATTGGTAAGGGTGATAAAGAAAGAACTGTTTATCTTAATGATGCTTGTTTAAAAGCTATTAATAATTATTTAAATATAAGGGATGATTCTAAAGTTACTATAGATGAAAAAAAATATTTATTTATATCCGGGAAAAATAGAAAGGTAAATCAAAAGACAGTTGAACTACTAGTAAAAAAACATATAACAGAATCAGGCCTTACTAATTCTAAATACACTCCTCACAAATTAAGACATACAGCAGCTACTCTTATGTATAAACATGGTGGAGTTGATATAAGAAGTATACAAGGAATACTTGGTCATGAAAACATATCAACAACACAAATCTATGTACATGTTGATGAAGAAGGCTTAAGAGATGCAGTAAAATCAAATCCTCTATCTAATATAAAATAGTATCTGGGTATAAGCCCCAGGTACTATTAAAAAAATATACAAAGCAACTTATTTTATGTTAAAATATCATTGATAATTTGATTTATTTTAAAGGAGGAATTATTATGTATGATTTTGATTACTATAATCCTACTAGAATAATATTTGGTAAAGATACATTAAGTAAGTTAAACGATATCATACCAAAGGATGCTAGAATTCTAGTCCTTTATGATACAAAATCTTTAAAAACATATAAATGCATAGATAAGATATTAGATTCATTAAAGGATTATACAGTTTTTGAATTTAACTATAAAAAATCTCAACCTAATTTCGAAACTTTGGTAAAAGCAATTAAAATAGTAAATAAGAAAAAAATAACTTTTCTTTTAGGCGTTGGTGGAAATTCAATTATGGATGGAACAAAGTTTGTAGCTTTGGCATCTTTATATAAGGGAAATATACAAGAACTTTTGTCTTCTAACACAAAAAATATCAATAGCAGTAATGTACTTCCTATGGGAATGATAGTTACAATACCTTCTAGTAGTTCAGAAATGAATTGTGGAAGTTCAATATTATATAATAGTAAGAAGTGTTATATAAAAACCCCTTTAATATTCCCTAAATTTTCTATATTAGATCCAACTCTAACCTATAATCTTCCAAGTAGTTTAATTGCAAGTGGTATTGTAGATACGTTTATACATACAGTTGAGAAGTATCTAACTATCCCTATTAATAATAAGATTCAAAATAAAATAGCAGAAGGAATCTTAAAAACATTATTTGAAATTGGTAAATCTACATTAGACAATCCAAATGATTATGATTTAAGAGCTAATCTTGTTTGGTGTTCATCGGTAAGTTCTAGTAAATTGATAACTTCTTGGTCAAATGAAGATTTAAGTAGTCATATTATAGCAAGAGAAATAAAAGCTCTCTTTGGTATAGACAATAAAAAGGCCCTAGCAATAGTTGCACCTTCTCTTTGGCATGTTATGAAGGAAGAAAAACGAGATAAATTACTAAGATATGCCTCTAATGTATTAGATATAACACATGGAACTGAAGAGGAGAAAATTGATTTAGCTATTAATAAAACAAAAGAGTTTTTTCAAAGTCTTGGAATAAAGGTACATTTATCAGATTACGGAATTAAATCCAGGGATATTAATGATATGATAAAATATATAGATCATCACAAAATGAATTTTTTAGGAGAAAATAAAAGTATAACATTAGATATTAGTAGAAAAATACTAGAAGATTCGCTATAAATAATTTAAGGTATTAGAAAAGTAACCTTTAAAAAATAAATTACTTTTTCTAATACCTTAATTCTTACTTATAATATTTAAATTTCTCTAATGCCTCAGTTGTTTTAACCTTATTTTCAATAGAACTTTCATAAGTATCTTTAATAACCTCTGAATAAATAAGCTCTATTAAGAATACTTGAACCAATTTAGATAAAATAGAACCAGTCTCAAAAATTGTTTCTATACTTATATAATTTATGTTAACATCTGAAATATCTATAAGAGAATTACTGTTTGATCCTGTTAAAGAAATTATTTTAGTTCCATTTTCTTTAGCGACATTTATAGTTTTTAATATCTCTTTAGTCTCCCCTGTATGGGAAATAGCAAATAGAATATCATCTTCCTTCATCAGTGATGAAAGCATAACCATTGTATGACTATCAGATACAGCCATGCAATTTAACCCTATTCTCATAAATTTATAATTAGCATCCATAGCTACAATTCCAGAATTTCCAATACCAAAGAAAAATATCTTTCTTCCCTTTAAAATTAAGTCTTTAATAGTTAAAATATTTTCGTAATTTAAATTTTCAAGAGTTTTTCCCATAACCTCTTTATAGCTATTAAATAATTTTTCAGCAGTTATATGAGCCTTTTCATCAATATTAACAACTGTACTTATTACGTTTTTACCATTTTCTTTAGAAAGTTCCTTAGTTAATGCAACCTTAAACTCTTGAAAACCCAAAAATCCCATCTTTTTAGTAAATCTTGTAATAGTTGCTTCTCCTAATGAAACATCTCTAGCAATTTCAGAGATAGATTTATATATACACTCACTTGCATTATTATTTACATACTCTATCAAAATTTTATCGCTTTTACTTGGTCTAAAATCTTTTTTCATCATTCTATCTACTATATTCATGTATAATACACCTAGTTTCTACTATTATATTCCTAACTATTATAACATAAAATATAAATTTATTTATATTTTATGTTTGCATAGGTAATTAAAGAGAGCACCTACCATTCCTGCCTTATTTCCTAAGGAAGCAAAACCTATATCAGTGTTTTTTATGAAACTATATGGTACTTTTTCATTTAATTTGTTGATTAAAATAGGTTTTATAAAATCTTCCTGTTCCATTATTCCCCCACCTAAAATAAAAATTTCAGGGTTTACTACATAATTTATTGTAATAATAAGATTTGAAATATCTTCTATTATTTTATTAATTCCCTCTATACATATAATGTCTCCTTGTTTAGCTCTTTCAAAAATAATTTTTCCATTAAGTTTTTCAGCAGGAAATTTCCTAGAAACTGAATTTACAAGAGCCTTTGTAGAAGCTATTTTTTGAATTTCTCCGTTTCCTAAGTTTAAATATCCTACTTCCCCTGCACTATTTGATGCACCTGATACTATTTTTTTATCAATTATTAAAGAACCACCAATTCCTGTGCCAATAGTTATACAAAATGAAGAGGAATAACCTTTACCACACCCAAGCCACATTTCTCCAAGCGCTGCACAGTTAACATCATTTTCTACTTCACAAATAAGATTAAATTTCTCTTTTATATGTTTTTTAAAATTAGTTCCTATATAGTTAGGTATATTAGAACTAGCATATACTATTTCACCCTTTTCAGGCGAAACAATACCAGCTGTTGAAATAGCAACACCAGATATCTCATAAGTCATTAAAATATTAGTAATTATAAAATCAATATCATTTAGTATAAAATTATTATCAAATGTAGTCCTTGTCTTAATTTCTGACTTATATAAAAATTCTCCATTATTATTTAAAACTCCATATTTTATATTTGTTCCGCCTATATCAATAGCTATAAAATTCATAAGCTCCTCCTTAAAATTAAATATGCTGTATCGCTAGAATAATTATTTAAAATTTAGGAATTCTTATTGCGATACAGCTTTCATAAACTATTTTATTTAGTTTAATTCATAGACTTCTTTAAATTTCTATTTTAAAAATTACTTTTTCAACCTTTTGAGAATTACCTACGTTTAATCCAGTTTTATGAATATCTTCAGGGAAAAATATAACAAAATCATTTTTATTTAAACACAGTGACATCTTCTTTTCCCCATTAAAAGATACAAAATCACTCTCTTTGTCAAAGGAGTTTTCTGTTAAGCTATTCTTAAGATTATAATCTATCCTTTCACTTCCAGATAAAATTATATGAAGATCAATATATTTTTTATGTCCCTCCCAAAATCCTTCTTTAATAGGTTTTGTAGTATATGAAACTCTATTAAAAAATAATCTATCACCATCTATTTTATAAGTACCACACTCTAGTGATTTAAGATTATTATCAGTTGCATAATTTAATGCTTTCATTATATTTTCTTGAATATTAATATTTCTTATATACTCTAAATTATTAAAAATCATATCACTAAACTCCTTTACACTACTTAGACAATCATGTTAAAAATAAATAGCTTAATTATTTGAAATACTTTTCATTTATCTTTTTTATATTTAAAAGCATTTCATTTGTTGGATGCTTTAATGGCTCTCTACAATAACCAGCATCTATCCCTTGTTCTGTTAATAATCCTTTAAGAGTTTGATATAAACCATTAGCTAAAACATCTGTAATAAAATCGTTTGTGATATGTTGCAATTCTAAAGCAGTTTTTATATCTCCCTTTTTAGCAGCTTCAAATAATCTTTTTGCTCTCAATCCGTTTACATTAAATGTAGAACCTATTGCTCCATCTACGCCTAAAACAGTTGCAGGAAGCATCATTTCATCAAATCCAGCAAAAATTAACTTATCAGGATAAGTCTTTCTCATTCTCTCTAAAAGGTAAAAATCAGCTGCTGTAAATTTAACACCTATTATCTTCTCATTCTCAAAAAGCTCACCAAATTGAGTTAGGGACATATTAACTCCAGTTAAAAATGGTATAGAATAAATAATCATTTTATTATCAACAGAATTTATTATAGTATTATAATAACTCTTTATTTCTTCAAAATCAAATTTATAATAAAAAGGAGTAACAGCCGATAAGCAATTGTAACCAAGCTCAGTTGCATACTTTGCAAGTTCAACAGCTTCCTTTAGGTTTACGGAACCAACTTGAGCTATAAGATTCACTGAATCTTTAACCTCATCTTTAGCTATTTTAAAAATTAACTTCTTTTCATCAGTAGAGAGCATAAAGTTTTCACCAGTGCTTCCACCTACATATAAACCATCTACCTTACATACATCAATATTGTGTCTTATAATCTCCCTAAGTCCCTTCTCGTTTACATTCCCATTTTCATCAAAAGAAACTAATAAAGCTGAATATATACCTTTCATAATAAAACCTCCAAAATTTATTTTGTTAAAACTTGTACAAATCTTTTCGTAATTTCTTGTGGTCTAGTAATAGCCCCTCCAATCACTGCTGAATAAGCACCATTTTCAAAAGCTTTTTTCAATTGATATGGATAGTGAATTCTACCTTCTGCAATAACAGGTATTTTTAAATCATTACTTAGTTTAGATATTAATTTAAAGTCTGGTTCTAACTCCTGAGGAGAATAGCTTGTATATCCTGAAAGTGTAGTGGATACACAATCAGCACCTAATTTTTCGGCTAATATTCCCTCTTCATAAGTTGATATATCAGCCATAACTAGACGCTTATTCTTCTTTATAAGTCTTATTAAATCTTCAACCTTTTCATTCAATGGCCTAGTTCTATTAGTCATATCTAAAGCAATTATTTCACATCCTGACTCTATAAGACTAACAACTTCTGTTTTAGTTGGTGTTATATAAATCTCTGAATCAGGATAATTCTTTTTTATAAGCCCTATAACAGGCAAATTAACCTCCTTTTTTATAGCTATAATATCTAAAGCTCCTTGTGCCCTTATTGCAACAGCGCCCCCCTCTTTTGCAGCTAAAGCCATTTTGCTCATTATAAATGAACTATGCAAAGGTTCATCTTCTAAAGCTTGACATGATACTATAAGTTTTCCTTTAAATCTTTCTAACATGATATCACCTCTTTGTTCAATTTAATTATATAATTATAATTTTCATTTTTCAATATATATTTTCATTTTTATGAAAATATATTGAAAAAAATATTTTTTTATTATAGAATTTAATTAGAAAACGTTTCACTTACATTGTAATTTATATTCATTAAAAGTGAAAACAATAATCAAAGGAGGAAAAAAAATGAATTATTCACCTATCAACTATATTGTTATAGTTGTCTATCTTATTGGAGTTCTTTACGTTGGAATAAGGGTGGGAAGAAAAAAATCTGAAGGTAAGACTTTCTTTAAAGGTAATGATGGTACAATACCTTGGTGGGTAGCTGGTGTAAGCTTATTTGCTACAATGTTAAGCCCTATATCATTCTTAACTCTAGCTGGTCGTTCATATATGACTAATTGGGAAGATTGGCTTGGACAACTTGGAATGTTTATAGCTGTTCCTCTTACAATAATGTGGTTCTTACCAGTTTATAAAAAAATGAAGTTAGATACAGCTTATCACTATTTAGAAAAAAGATTTGATAAAAGGCTTAGGTTCTTAGGAAGTATATCATTTATTGTATTCCAAATAGGACGAAATGCTATTATAATGTATCTTCCTGCTATAGCTCTTACATTTATAACGCATATTAATATTGATTACTTAATACTTGTAATGGGACTTATAGCACTTGTATATTCAACTATGGGTGGTCTAAAATCAGTCCTTTGGACAGACTTTATTCAAGGAACGGTTTTATCAGTAGGTGCCGTATTTGTATTTATATTTTTATTGTTTGCCGTTAAAGGAGGTTTTCCACAAATAGTTACGACTGGTATCCAAGCTGGAAAGTTCTTTAATTTATCACAAATTTCATCACTTAGTATATTTCAACAAGGGTTACCTATAGTAATAGTAGGTGCTGGTTTATCAACCCTATCTTCCTATGTTTCAAGCCAAGATATGGTTCAAAGATACATAACAACAGATGACATTGGGAAAATGAAAAAAATGACTTATTTAAATGGTATATTATCAATTGTTGTAGCAAGTTTATTCTTCTTTATAGGAACTGCAATGTTTGTTTTCTACAAACAAAACCCAGCAAGTTTAATAGCAGCCCATTCAACTGAAGACAGAATATTTGCTAGCTTTATAATATATCAATTACCAGTAGGAATATCAGGACTTTTAATTGCTGCACTTTTTGCAACTGGTCAATCAAGTTTATCATCTGGAATAAATGGTATAGCATCAACTTGGACTTTAGATATCACTAAAACTTTTAAAAAAGATTTAAGTGATGAACAAGCAACAAAGTATGGTAAATGGTTATCATTTTTTATAGGTATAGTTTCCATAGGACTTGCAATAGTATTTGCTCACTCAGATATTGAATCAATATTTGCATGGTTTAATGGATTTATGGGACTTGTCCTAGGACTTGTATGTGGATTATTTGTTCTTGGAATATTAACAAAAAGAGGAAGTACTAAAGGTGCTATTATAGGCTTTATTGGTGGAATAATAATATCTGTTGGTGTTGAGTACTTTACTAATGTAACATTTTGGGCATATTCACTTGTTAGTATTTTTTCAGTGCTAATTATTGGATATATTGCAAGCTTAATATTTAAGGAGAAAGAAACAAAACCTGATTTAGAACAGATGACCGTTTATGGTATAAAGAAAGATAAAAAGGATAAAGTAGCTTAAACTTCAATATAAAATATCAATAATAATAGTAGTAATAATTCATAGATATTAAAAGACAATATAGTTATAGGTGAAAGTAAATTAGATATTTTTATTGATACTTATTTTACTTAAAATAAGGCTACAACATATTTAAGTAAATAACAAAATTTACAATAATATTTGTAAAACTATTATAAAGTATAATTTATTTTTTTATATATTTTGATATAGGAGTCATGTTTCTTGCATATATTATAAAGACTTAAACATTAATTTATTTTTTGTAAATGTTTTCTATTGATATATGTCTATAGACTGACTCCTTTAAAGTTATCATGAAAACATTCTATTGTAGTAAAATTCATTGTTACCTCTCCTTTTTAGAAGGTGAGAATAAATGTTAGTAAAATTATTATAACCACTAGATTGGAGAGAGGCAATGTCCATAAAAGTTAATAAAAAATAATTTAAGGGGGATTTTATGAAAGGTTTTACTACTATTGATTTTATTGTATTAGTTGTTTATTTAGCTGTGGTATTATTTGTAGGTCTTGCATTCTCAAAGAAAGATATGAAGGGAAAAGAATTTTTTAAAGGTGATGGAAAAATCCCTTGGTGGGTTACATCAGTTTCAATCTTTGCTACACTTTTAAGCCCTATATCTTTCCTAGCACTAGCAGGAAATTCTTATAGTGGTACTTGGCTTTTATGGTTTGCACAACTTGGAATGCTAATTGCAGTTCCACTTACAATAAGGTTTTTTCTACCGGTTTATAGCAAATATGATATTGATACAGCATATCATTACTTAGAGATACGCTACAAATCAAAAAGCCTTAGAATAATTGGAGCTTTAATGTTTATCATCTATCAAATAGGTAGAATGTCAATTATAATGTATCTTCCATCTATTGCTCTTGCTAATCTTACAGGAATACACGTAAATATATTGATTGCTGTTATGGGGATTATAGCTATTATTTATTCTTATACAGGTGGTTTAAAATCAGTGTTATGGACTGACTTTATTCAAGGGACTGTACTTTTTATAGGTGTTATATTCTCTCTATTCTTTTTAGTAGGAAAAATAAATGGTGGTTTTGGAGAAATATTTAGTGCCTTAGGAAATGGAAAATTTCTAGCACCTACTGAGGTTATATTTGATGTAAACATATTAAAATCAAGTGTATTTATAATAATTGTTGGTGCAGGTCTTAATACATTTTCATCTTATGTATCTAGCCAAGATATAGTTCAAAGATTTACAACAACTACTGATATGAAACAGCTAAAAAAAATGACCTATGGAAATTTAGTACTATCCTTAACAATAGCCACAGTATTTTATTTAATAGGAACAGGACTTTTTGTTTTTTATAATCAAAATCCACAAGCACTTCAAACTGCACAACAAGATCAAATATTTGCATCTTTTATTGCTTATGAACTTCCAGTTGGAATTACTGGAATACTTTTAGCTGCTATATATGCGGCAGCTCAGTCTACTCTATCTACTGGATTAAACTCTGTTGCTACAAGTTGGACTCTAGATATACAAGATAATATTTCAAAAGGCTTAGATGATAAAAAGAAAACTAAAATAGCTCAGTATATCTCTTTAGGGGTTGGTATAGTATCTATATTTGTTTCAATGATTCTTGCAAATGGTAACATAAAATCTGCCTATGAGTGGTTTAATGAATTTATGGGTCTTGTTCTTGGAGTTTTAGCTGGAATATTTGTTTTAGGTATGTTCTTTAAAAAAGCTACAAAAGAAGGAGCTTATGCAGGTCTTATAATTTCAGCAATAATAGTTATAATCCTAAAATATGGAGTAAAAACTGTAAGCCCTTGGAGTTACTCTATAATAACTATCTTTACTTCAGTTATAGTTGGGCTTATAGTTAGTGATATTATAAAAAATAAAGAAAATACACAAACAAGTTAAAGCTTATTAAAGTAAGTAGTTTTAATTAGTTATAATATCTAAATAATAAAAGGTGTATAATTTAATAAATTATACACCTTTTTAATCATTCTGCACTCTTTTTAATTATAATATATAAAAATTATCAACTGAAAATATTATTGTAACTGATAATCAAGTTGCAATTGATAAAAAAAGAAAATAATTATCCCATAATTTCTTTTTTATCAAACTTAAACACTTTCCAAAAAATTAAGGAAACTGCCCAAACTACCACAAATATTCCAACAAGTATAAAGCCCATTATACCAAAATCTAAGTTTTGCAACCAATTCCAAAAGCCGCTATTTAAACCTAATTCCATAGCTAAAACTTGTCCGACCTCTATAATTCCTATAACTCCTGCGGCTAATATAGAAACAGTAGTAATAGTTATATTATAATATACTTTTTTTAATGGAGAAGTAAGTACCCATTGATATGCTGTAGACATAAAAAATCCATCCAACGTGTCCATAAGACACATTCCAGCAGTAAAAAGTATTGGAAAAGATAATACTGCAATCCAAGGAATTCCTTGAGCTGTTGCTGTTGCCGATGTAGCAAGAACCGCTATTTGTGTTGCTGTGTCAAAACCAAGTCCAAATAAAAACCCTATAATATATATATGCCAATTTTTATTAGCAATTTTAAGAAAAGTGTTTACTAAACGATTTATAAGACCTGTATTTGGTCTTTCAAGACTTTCCTCAACATATGTACCATTTCTCATACTCTTAAATGTTTTTAGAGTATTTTTTAATATAATAAGGTTAGCGATAGCAAGAATAAGAAGAAACACCGCTGAGACAACAGTACCTATAATCCCTCCAATAGCTTGAAAGTGTGGTATTGCATCTTTTGCCCAGTTAACTGCAAAAATTGTTATCACTCCCATAATTATAACAACAGTTGAGTGTCCTAATGAAAAGAAAAATCCAGCCCCTCTAGTTTTTCCACCTTGTTGAACTAACTTACGAGTCATATTGTCAATACATGCTATATGATCACAATCAAAAGCATGGGCAAGCCCAAAAGTTAAAGATATAACTGCCATCCCTAAAAGAGAGGGAAATTTAAAAACTCCAGTAGACAGAAGTATTATCCCCAAGGCAAATAAGAATATTACGAAGGCTCCATACTTTATTGCATCTACTTTCCAATTTGAACTACTATTGTTCATGAAAAATCAGTCCTTTCATAATGCCTATCAATAAGCAGCATATGTATTTAGTTTTATATAAAAATTATACACATATATTGAATATGTTTTCTATTAAAGCACAGTACAATTTACAAAAATATAATAAAGTTCACAAAATAGCAATAAAACATTCACAAAATCATAACAATTTATAACTTATATAATACACTATTATTAAATATAATTGATTGTGCTTATCAATTTAAATAAATTTTAAATATATTCTTATCTAGGTTTGCACAATCAATTAAACCTCATCTTTAATTATTTGAGATATTATACTAAATACGCAGCCTTATCTTCTGCTACCTTATCAACAGCTACATCTTCTAAACTAGCGTTCCCACACATAAGCTCTGCTTGTCTCATAACAGTTTCTAGTGCTTGTTTTGCCTGCTCTGGTGGGTAATCATATTTCTTTAAAAGTCTTTTTATAATCTTTCTCATTCCAGCTTGGGCACTTTTTCTTATGCTCCAATCAATAGTTAAGTTTTTTCTTATAGCAACTGTTAATTCATAGGATATTTTTTTTAATGTTTCATCATTTATAAATTCTTTAACAGCATCATCAGCAGTTAAGGCATCATAAAAGGCAATTTCATCTTCACTTAGTCCTAATTCTTGTTCTCTAGTTTTTATATTTTTAAGTTCATTGGCCATTTTTATAAGTTCTTCTATGACCTCAGCATTAGTTAATGCTTGGTTTCTATATTTATTTAAAGCCTTTTTTAGCTTTTCAGAGAATTTTTCTGATTTAACTAAGTTAGTTCTTTCAATGGCTTTTAGATTACCTTCAAGAAGTTTTTTAAGCATTTCTAAGGCTAAATTCTTTTGTTTCATGCCTCTAACCTCTTCTAAAAATTCTTCTGAAAGTATTGAAACCTCTGGCCTTTTAATGCCAAGTGTATCAAAAACATCTATTACATCTTCTGATATTATGGATCTCTCTAACATTTGATTAACTCTTGCTTCAATTTCTTTTTTACTCTTTTTAGGTTTTCCCTTTGTTTCAAGTTTAACCAAACTTGCCTTTACAGCTTTAAAATAACTAACTTCAAGAGCAACTTCTCTCCCCTCTTTAGTTGCAGCACATAAAGAATGAGCCTTTGCAAGTTCCACAACAAACTGTTTAAAATCCTTTTGTTTTCTTTTATCAAAACCTAAAACAAAATCCATTCCTTCTGCAATAGCCCTCATTCTTTTACT
Organism: uncultured Sarcina sp.; assembly: GCA_963559995.1. Taxonomy (GTDB): domain Bacteria; phylum Bacillota; class Clostridia; order Clostridiales; family Clostridiaceae; genus Sarcina. The sequence continues at coordinate 3,595 of CAUWNL010000060.1, read as the reverse complement.
TTGAGAATCACCCATATATGCAGAGTAATCTAAGCCATAAACCATATCTTTAAGTATCTCTAATTTTTCAATCATAATACTAACAGCTTCCGATGTATCTATTCCTGTATTTTTCTTATCACTATCTGTATATTGTTTTAAAGCTTTTTTAAGACTTTCTAATATACCTAGGTAGTCAACAACAACTCCACCTGACTTATCCTTAAAAACCCTATTAACTCTAGCTATGGCTTGCATTAGATTATGACCACGCATCGGCTTATCTATATACATTGTATGCATAGAAGGTACATCAAAGCCTGTAAGCCACATATCTCTAACTATAACTATTTTTAATTCATCATTATTGTCTTTCATTCTAGTAGCTAAAGCATCTCTTCTTTTCTTACCACCTACATGAGGTTGTAATAATTCTTTATCAGAAGCACTTCCAGTTATAACAACTTTAATTTTTCCCTTATCAACATCATCACTATGCCAATCTGGCCTTAATTTTATAATTTCATCATATAATCTAACACATATCTCTCTACTCATGCAAACTATCATAGCTTTACCATCAATGGTTTTAGATTTTTCTTCATAGTGATTTACAATATCCTCAGCTAACTTTTTAACTCTGTTAGGAGAACCCACAACAGCTTCAAGCCTTGACCATTTGCTTTTATATTGTTCTTTAGTGGTTTCTTCTTGTCCTTCTGTAATTTCTTCAAATTCATCATCTAAATTTTCAAGTTCAGAATCTACTGCATCTAATTTTATAATTCTATTTTCATAATATATTTTAACTGTTGCATTATCCTCAACAGCTCTACTCATATCATAAATATCTATATAATCACCAAATACTGATAAAGTTGATTTATCTTCAAGCTCTATTGGTGTTCCTGTAAAGCCAATAAAAGAAGCATTAGGAAGTGCATCTCTTAAATATTTTGCATATCCATACTTTATATCCCCAGTTTTATTATCAACCTTAGCTTCTAATCCATATTGACTTCTATGGGCTTCATCTGCAATTATAACAACATTTTTTCTATCAGTTAAAACAGGCATTTCATCATTTTCAGGTTTAAACTTTTGAATTGTTGTAAATATAATTCCACCTGATTGCCTATCATTTAATAAATCAAAAAGACCATTAACCTCTTTAGAATCCTTAGAATTTATATTAACTTTTTTGTGTTCATCAGTTAGCTTTCTTACACTTGCTTGTTTTGGAGTTTCTCTAAGTTTTCCTAGTGAATTAGCAAAGGTTGTAAAGAGTTGGTCATCTAAATCATTTCTATCTGTTAAAACGATAATAGTTGGATTGTTAAGCTCTTTAACTATACTAGAAGTATAAAAAAGCATGGAAAAACTCTTACCAGAACCTTGAGTATGCCAAACAACACCAGCTTTTCTATCTCCCTTTTCACTACAAGCTAGCTTTGTTTTTTCTACTGCCTTTTTAACAGCAAAGTATTGATGATAACCAGCTAAAATTTTTATAGTTGTTTCATGTTCACTAATCTTTTTACCATTTTCATCATACTCATTCTTTTTATCTTTTTGAAATAATATAAAGTTTTGAATAATATCTAATAGTCTAGTTTTTTCAAACATTCCCCTTAGCATAACCTCATATTGTGGAACACTTAAAGGTTCAATGCTTTCACCATCAATACTTCTCCAGTTCATAAACCTTTCTAAGTTTGATGTAATAGTACCTGCTTTAGCATTAATACCATCAGATAACATACAAAAAGCATTATAATAAAAAAGAGTTGGCATATCACCTTTATAGGTTTGAATTTGATTATAAGCCTCTTCTATACCAACATTTTCATCACTAGCAGATTTAAGCTCAATAACAACAAGAGGAATACCATTTATAAAAACAATTATGTCAGGTCTTCTCTGCTCATTTGCATCTATAGTAAACTGATTAACAATTAAAAAATCATTCTTATTTGGATTTTCAAAATCTATAATAAAAGCTTTTTCAGTCTTTCCATTTCTATCAACAGAAACATCTATTCCTTCAACTAAAAGCTTATAAAAATCTTTATTATTATCAATTAAAATAGGACTGTTAAAACTTATTATCTTTCTATAAGCTTCTTGCAAGGCTTCCTCTGGAAAGCCCCTATTTATAGAAGATAAAGCATCTAAAACTCTATCTTTTAAAATAACATCCTTATAGTTTTCTCTCTCTTGATAAGCACCACCAAAACTAATATCAGGACCAAAAGCATATCCATAACCTAATTCTTCAAACATTTCAATAGCTGCCTTTTCTAATAAATCTTCAGTAAAATTTTCTAGTAAACTCAAAATCATCTTCCCCCAATTTAATAAAATAAACTTAAGAAATATATTCCATAAACTTATTTTATTATACCATAATTTAACTTAAATCATATTAAGTAAATACAATACAAATAAGATCATATTAAATTAATATAACCCTAGTAAAATTATATAGTCTTTAATAAAAATATAAAAAATACACTTTTAAAAGTGTAAAAAGTAACTACAATCTACATCTATTTATCTAGATTATTAATTAGCCTATATATAATTAGCTAATACAAGATGAAATTTTATGATTATTTAACAAAATTAAAATTTATCTTAAAAAACCTTTGCAAAAATATTTTTATGCTATAATTACTTTTTAGAAAAACAAATGAAAAAATACACTAAAGATAAATTGGAGGCTACTTATGATAAAGCTTATTGTAACAGATATGGATGGAACTTTACTTGATAAAGATGAAAAACTTAATAAAGAGTTCTTTGAAGTATTTAAAGAATTAAAAGAAAGAGATATTCTTTTTGCTGTGGCTACTGGAAGGTCAAGAAAAAACCTTGAACTTACATTTAGCGAAATACAGGATGATTTAATAATGCTTTTTGAGAATGGAAGTTGTGGTTCACTTAAGGGAGAAAGTTTATATAAAAGCGAAATAGATAAAAATCTTGTACATAAATTTATAGACCTTGGTAGAAAAGATTCTCATAACATGCTTTTATGCACTGAGGATATGGCATATATTGAAAATACAAATGAAGAATTTACAACTGAACTAAAAAAATATTTTGAGGATATTACATTTGTTAATGATTTAAAAGAAGTAACTAAGCCAGTAGTAAAGTTTACTATATTTGACCCAAAAGGTGCTAAGGAAAACACATTTAAAACTTATAACAGCTTATTTGGTGATGATGTAAAAATATCTGTATCTACAGTTAAATGGCTACACATAATAAATAAAGAAGTAAGTAAGGGGTTTGGTGTACAAGCACTTCAAAATTACTTTAACATAAGCAAAGAAGAAACAATGGTATTTGGTGACGGACATAACGACTTAGAAATGATACAATCTGCAAAGTATTCCTATGCCATGGAAAACGCTGTTGAGGAATTAAAATCAGAGGCTAATTTTATAGCCCCTTCTAATGATGAAAATGGGGTTTTAGAAGTAATAAAAAATAATGTTCTTATAGATGATGAATCCTTTGAAGAGGAAGCTTTAGCAATTTAACATAAAAAGACTGCCAAATGGTAGTCTTTCTCTTTGTCCTCATACTTACTTATAGAACTTACTGT
>CAUWNL010000059.1:0-16429 GCA_963559995.1 uncultured Sarcina sp. | reverse complement strand
GGAAAAGGTCAAGGAGATTGGAGAAGATGGGCTAATTTAAAACCAGGTAAAAATGTAATAGTAGCACCTAGTAATATAAATCCAAGTGCATTATATATATTTAATAATGCAGGGCCTAGTGACCAAGCTTATGCACCGAGAATAAGAGTTGAAGGGGGAACTAACTTTCCAACATATTATCATGGTGAAACTGACCCAAATGAATTCTTTGAGGAATTAAAAGCATACTCACAAAATATAGAATATGATGATTCGAAGTTTGCAAATGGAAGTCCTAAAGGGAAGGTTTATAATATTGCTGAATTTGTTTCTGAAAACTGTAATATAACAACTACAGCAATGGGGGCAATTGCAGGTTTAGAACAAATATCTAAGGATAATTTAACCATTTATAATACAATGGAAGATTGGGAAGAAATGTATGACATGTTCCAAACATTTCAAGGTTTTTCAAAAGACGCAGAGGAAGAAATGGACACATATTTCCCTAATAAGTTTATAGCTAGGGTATTTTATGGAGTTCCTCTAGGATATGCAGACCATGGATATACTGGATATCTAGGTTCAGATAACAGAGAGAGATGGTGGATTCTTTAAACTTATAGCAATGCCAATAAGCTATAGATTAAATGATAATTGGTGTTACACTCATGAATTTGGCCACATATTTAATACAACAAAAATTGTTGATGGAGAGGTAACAAATAACCTTTATGCCCAAGAATATAGAAGAATAAAAGGAATATCAGGGGATAGGTCAAATTGGAATGGATTATTTAAAAGATTCCAAGGTGAAGAATATTCTTTAGGTTACTTTGAAAGGTTAGGAATATTATCTCAACTAAATATAGCCTATGGATATGATGCCTATGCTAAGGCTTCAACAGCTGTAAGACATAATAGGGAAGTTATAGACTCTATTAAAGGAAGTGAACTTAGAAGATTAGCAGTAGCTTATTCTTTAGGATTAGGTGTAGATGTATTAGATTTCTTTGAGGACTGGGGATATACTGATGTAACAGATGAAATGAGACTGGCTGTTTCTCATCTACCAAAGGAAACAAGAAAAATAGAATATCTTCACGGCGGAGCATATGATTATGCAGGAAATGGATTCACAGATAATATACAAGTATCTGTTATACAAAATATAAATGAGAAAGATAAAACTAATACATTAAACTTGAGTGTTGATAATGAAAATTTAGATGATGTATTAGGATATGAAATATATAAAGATGGAAAATGGTTAGGATTTACTAAAACTAACACATTTACAGATAAAAATATAGATGTTAATAAAAATGCTGTTTATGAAATAATAGCATATGCAAAAGACTTATCAACAGCAGATGCTGTAGTAATTAATAGCTTTGAACCAAGTCTTTTAACTACTGAAAAAGTAACTATTAAACTTGGTGAAGATTTTAATCTTTTAGATTATGTTAAAGCTTATGACTATAAAGGAAATACTTTAAGTAATGTAGAGATTACAGGAAGTGTTAATAATTTAGAAAAAGGAATTTATACCGTTAACTACTCTATAACAAATAATGATATAACAAAATCTCAGGATATTTTAGTTGAGGTTGTTAGTAATTATGATTATCTATCTGATTTAACTTGGAAAAGTGGAACTACTCAATATGGTTCAATTAGAAAAAACAATAACTTAAAGCTTTTAGTTAATCAGACCATGGAGTTATAGCTGAAACTAAGGTTACAACAAATAACTCTAAACCTGAAATAAAGGTAGAAGATAAAAAGTATATTTTAGGAACACCTATAGATTTTATGGAAGGTGTTACAGCAGATGATATAGAAGATGGAGATTTAACTTCTAAGGTTCAAATAGTTTCAAATAGCTATAAGGAAGGAAGTATTGGGAAATTTGAAGTAACTTATAGAGTTACAGATAGTGATGGAAATATAACAGAGAAAAAATCTTATGTAACAGTTTATGAAAATTTAAATATTTCTAAATCAAAATATGGTGAGTTTAATACTTTAAATGAATATAATGAGAAATTTAAAATACCAGTTGCATCAGTTAGCAATAATGGTGGAAACTATGGAAGTAGTGGGATTAGCTATGCTATAGATGGAAATATAAATACACACTTTGAAACAGGAAAGCCAAATAGTGATTCCTTTAAAAATGAAGTTATATTTGATTTTGATGAAACTGTGGAAATAGATAAAATAGCCTATGGTGCAAGACGTGGTGGAAAAGGCTTTGCAACTAGTTTTGAAATATATGTTTCAGAAGATACAACTGGAGATGATTTTGTTTTAGCAGGAGTAGGTAATTATAACAATGGAAACTATAATGATGTTATAGAAATTGACATAACAAAAACTTCTGCAAAACGAGTAAAATTCAAGTTTGTTGAAGCAAATGGAGCATGGGCTAGTATAGGAGAGATCTCCTTCTATAGGGAAGATATAGTTGCAAATAAAGTAAATAATGAATTATTTACAGATAGTACAAAAACTAAAGTTTCCGAAAAATATAATACTCTAGAAAAGTTAAGTATTTTAGAAGAAGAAGTTAAAAATCATCCCGCAGGCTCTTTATTTGAAGAAGATTTAAATAAAGCAAAAGAACTTATTTTAAGTAAATATCCAATTATTAATGTGGATAATGCAGTAAGTACTAAACTTGGAGTAGAGATAAACTTAAATGAAGGCTTTAGTGCAAGTGATGTAGAAGATGGAGATTTAACAAATAGTGTACAAGTATCAGGAAATGTTAACTTTAATAAGACTGGAAAATATGATGTAACTTATACTGTTGTAGATAGTCATGGAAATAAAACTTCAAAAGTTAAAACTATTTATGTAGTTGATATGGAAAACTATAACTATCTAAGTGATATAGAGTGGAGAAGTGCAAATGCAAGTTATGGACAAGTAAAAAAAGATATATCAGTTAGTTCAAATACTTTAAGGCTTACAGATGAATCAGGAAATATAGTAAGCTATGAAAAGGGAATAGGTGCTCATTCTACATCAACTATAGTCTATGATTTAACTAAAGGTGATTATGGATATTTCTCAACCTTTGTTGGAGTAGATAGACAGATGTATGGAACAGTAGGTTCTGTAAGTTTTGAGGTTTATTTAGATGGCAATAAAGTATATGATACAGGTGTTATGAACTCAAAAGATTCTCAAAAATATATAGAAGTAGATGTTGCAGGACATAATGAATTAAAATTAGTTGTGACAGATGGGAAAAATGGTAATGGTTCAGACCATGGAACACTTGGTGATGCTAAGCTTTATTCTGTAAATGGTAATTCTACTGAAATAAATAGAGAAAATTTAGATTCATTAATAGAAACTATAAATTCATTAAATGAAGAAAAGTATACTAGTGAAAGCTTTGAAAGTCTTAAAAATATTTTAGATAGAGTAAATAATTCTTTAAGTGATGGATATAATCAAAAAGAAATCGATGATTTATATAGCTTGTTAAATGAAGGGTATGAATCTTTAGTTAAAGTAACAGATTATAAAGAATTAGAAAGTATTTTAGATAGAGCAAAAAATATAGATAAAGCACTTTATACAGAAGACACTGTTAAAGCTTTAGAAAGTATTATGGAAAGATGCAGTATAGCCATAGAAAATAAAACATCTACCCAAGAAGAGGTAAATATTTTAATTAAAGAAATAAATACAGCAATTGAGAATTTAAGAGAAAGTATAGATTTATCAGAGATTGTAACAATTCCAGATAAATATCTAAAAGAAGTTATAAAAGATACTTTAAATTTATCAAGTGATACTATAACAGTTGGTGATATGTATAATCTAACTACTCTAACATCTCAAAGACCTATTAGTGATTTACGAGGCTTAGAGTATGCTAAAAATTTAGAAAATATTGATATAAGTTATAGTGAAATACAAGATATATCTTCTCTTAAAGAGTTAAAAAATATATCAATAAAAAATGGATGTATAGCAGCAGGAATGGCTAGTGAAACTAATGAAAAAGTAGTTATAAATGAGAATATCTTAGATATAAACGGAAAAAAACTATACCCAAAGGAAATAAGAATTACAAATAAAGCTGAAAGTTTCCTAGTGGATATAGAAAGTAATTTAAATAATGGAGTTATAGAAATAGGTGGAGACTGCATAAAGAGTGGGACAAATTCTATTGTGTTAACCTATGAAAATATAGATAGGACTTTTCAAACACAAACTTTGTATATGATTCGAAAATAAAGTTTTTTAAGTTAAAGTTAGTGTGATTTTTGTTAGTTTAAGGTGCTTTCAACTTATTAATTAATAGTTATTAAAAATGGATTACTATAAGGTACAGTAATCCATTTTTCATTTGGGTATGTTTTAAATATTAGGTTATTGTTTTATATGATTAATTTAAAACAGTTTAAAGGAAATAATTGTATTACTTTGTACAGTATAGAGCAAACATTTTAGTAGGATTACAAAGCTTATCTTCAGTTGCATAGATTTTATTACTAATTGTATAGTCACAAGAACACTGAAAACCTAAGGATGTTAAAAATTCTATGTCCCAAAATGGACGATTTTTAAAACTTACTGAAAGATGATTTTTTATATCATCACATTCTTTTAAAAGATTATCATCTATATTTTTGTGAGCATTGTCTTTATCTGAGTTTTTAGTTTCTTTGTAAAATGAGATGTTTCCATAGTTAGCATCAAAATTTATTAGCCTTCCACAAGATTTAAGAACTCTATGCCATTCTCTGTAGGCATTTTCAATGTTAGGCAGTGTCCAAGTTAAGTTCCTAGATAGTATTACATCAAAATAATTAGTTTGAAAATCTAGATTTTCAGCATCCATTACCTTAAAATCAATGTTATATCCTAAATCTTTAGATAATTTTTGTGCGTTTTCTATCATAGATGGGCTCAAATCAATTCCAGTTACTCTATGTCCTAAAGATGACATTAAAATAGCAAAAAAACCACTTCCAGTTCCAATATCTAAAATATTTAGTTTTTTGCTATGATCTAATTTATCACAAATAATATCAAGCCATAAATCTCTTTTTTCGCTGTTTAATTCAGATATTCTTAAATTAGTAAAATCCTTAGAGCGCATATTCCAGTAATTTTTAATACGTTCTTTTATTTCCATAGCTTAACCCCTTAAATATTATTTTCCACATACAATCATAAACATTGGAGTTGAGTTATAATTTAATTTTTCCTCATCACTCCATAATAAATCTCCTATGCTTCTATCTATATTTATAAATTTGAATCCTATTTTATGTAGAATTTCTTTGTCCCAACTAGGCCGTAATATTTGGCTTAGTGGAAGCTTTTTTGCAATTCTCTCCATTTCATCTATGTCAGTGCAGGTATAGTGGTCATTAAAGTTAGCTTTTTTAACGTTTATTCTATCATTTTCATAAGCTTTTCTTTTTTCTTTATTAAATAGATGAAGGTACCAATTAGCATCAAAATTTATAAGACGCCCTCTAGGCTTTAAAACCCTAAACCATTCAGAATATGCTTTAACTGGATTTTCAAGATTCCATGTTAGATTTCTACTAACTATCAGATCAAAAGTTTCATCTAGAAAATTTAAATTTTGAGCATCCATTCTTATAAATTTGATTTTATGGTTAGTAAGATATGTATCTGCATTGATTTTGGCTTGTTGTAACATTGATTCAGTATAATCTATGCTAGTTACATCATAGCCTAGAGAAGATGCTAAGATAGCAAAAAAACCAGGACCAGTTCCTATATCTAAAACCTTTAATTTATTGTTTGTTGTAGGAGAATTTATTTTAATTATATTTAGCCATAAGTACTTTTTGTCGCTATTAAGTTCAGAGATATTAACTTTGTTATATCCCTCTGTTCTGTTAATCCAATAATTTTCTATATCATGAAGCAGGGATGTTCTATTTAAATTTATTTTCATGTATGGCCTCCTTTGACTAATATATTTATATAAATATGATAAAATAATTATAAAGATAATAATATTTTAAAACTATTATAGATTAATATTACATGAATTTCGTAGTTACATTAGAAAATATAATTTTTTGTGGTAGAATATAGTTTTTAAATATACTATAATTATCTAAAGGGAAGATTAAGTAAAGTTAAGAGTTAGTATAATTTAAGGAGGATAAAAATTATGTTTAATTTAAACGAAGATTTAAAGAAAATAATATTAGTAGGAATAGGTGCAGTTGCAACTACAGCTGAAAAATCTAAAGAAGTAGTAGATACTCTTGTAGAAAAAGGTGAATTAACAGTAGAACAAGGAAAAGTTTTAAATGAAGAGTTAAAAAGAAATTTGAATAATGTAAAAGAAAATTTTAAAGCTGAAAATAAAGCAAGAGAAAATGGTGATATAAACCATGATGAAGAAATGAAAGATTATATATTTAATAATGTTGATAAATTAAGCAAAGAAGAATTAGCTATTTTAAAGGCTAAGCTTATAAAAATACAGGAAGAGCAAAGTGAGTAATTTAGGAGAAAATAAAGATAGATTAAAGGAAATAATAGGGGTTCTTTCTAGATATGAAATAGTTAAGGGAATAACCCCTGAAAAATTAAGATTAATAATTGAAGATTTAGGGCCTACTTTTGTAAAGCTTGGTCAAGTTATGTCAATGAGATCTGATATACTTCCAGAGGCTTATTGTAAGGAATTTAAAATGCTTAGGGCAGATGTTAAGCCTATGCCAATGGAAGAGGTAAGGCAAGTAATAAAACAAGAATATAACTGTGAAATTGAAGAATTATGTTTGGAGTTTAGAGAAAAACCATTAGGATCTGCATCAATGGCTCAGGCTCATTATGCTATTTTAAAAGATGGTTCTCCTGTGGTTTTAAAAATACAAAGGCGAAATATAAAGGATATAATGTCTAGAGATATTTTGCTTTTGAGAAAAGCAAGTGGAATGCTTAAAATTGCTATGAAAGTAGGAGGTGTTCTAGATTTTGATGCTATTTTAGATGAAATGTGGAATGTGTCTCAAGAGGAGATGGACTTCTTAATTGAGGCTAGAAATGCTCAGGAGTTTTATAAATTAAATAAAGATATTATTTATGCTACGTGTCCTAAAATTTATACTAAATATACTACCTCAAAGGTTCTTGTTATGGAATATATTGATGGAATTCAAGTAGATGATATTAAATCATTAGTCAGTTTAGGCTATGATTTAAAGGATATAGGAGAGAAACTTTGTGAAAATTACATAAAACAAATAGTAGATGATGCATTTTTCCATGCAGACCCTCACCCTGGTAATATAAGAATACGAGGTGGACAGATTGTTTGGATAGACCTTGGAATGGTTGGAAAACTTTCCAATCGTGATAGAGGGTTAATTAAAAGTGCAATTATAGCTGTTGCAACAAATGATATAGGAAAACTTAAAGATGTTATACTTACACTAGGAATAATAAATGGAAGAATAAATCATTCAATGCTTTATGAGGATATAGATATTTTTATGAGCAAGTATGGTGAAGTTGAAATATCTAATATTGATTTAGGAATTGTATTAGAAGAAGTTTTAACCATTGCAAATAGACATAATATTGGTATTCCAAAAGGAATTACAATGTTAGGCCGCGGTCTTATAACAATTCAAGGGGTTATAGCTGCTTTAGCTCCAGAAATTAATATTATAAATATAGTTTCAAATCATGTTGCAGGTGAGGCTTTTAAAGATTTTAACTTAGAAAAAGAAGTTAAAAATGCTACAAGGACTGCTTATGTTTCAACTACAAAACTTGTAAAGTTACCTCAACAGTTATCAGAAGTTCTTAAAATAGCATCAAAGGGGCATTTAAAATTAAATTTAGAGTTTACATCTGCAGAGGAACCTTTAGGAATAATTGATAAAATGGTAAACAAATTAGTTATGGGAATTATCATAACAGGTCTTTTAATATCATCTAGCCTAATTTGTACAACAGGTATGACACCAAAACTTTTAGATATTCCAGCTCTAGGGGTTTTAGGATTTATAATAGCATTAATTTTAGGACTTATACTTCTTTATAGTCTTTTTAAGTCAGTTAAATGGCATAAGTAAGAGTGTATTAATATTAGTACGCTCTTATTTTTTTATTTAGAAAGTATAGATTATGAATTAATAACTGGGTATTATCGAAAAAATTGACAATGTTTTGATGAGTTGATATTATCAAAATAATAATTAATTAAGGGGGAAAATACATGGAGTTAAAACAGCTTAGGTATTTTATAGCAGTAGCAGATTGCGGAAGTATTAATAAAGCTGCTGAGGAGCTTTTTACATCTCAATCAAATATTAGTAAGGTTATAAAAGCTTTTGAAAAGAAAGTAAATATAGAACTTTTTAATAGAAATAGCAAAGGTGTTAGATTGACTGATAAGGGGTATGAGATTTATGATTATGCAAAACGGATATTAGAAAACATTGATATTATAGAGTCTATATCCTATGAAAAATTAAGTAGAAAATTAAATATTTCTTGTTATCAAAATCATATAATAGCAAAGGTTTTATGTGATTATTATGTTAAATATCAGGACGAAAATCTTAAGATACAGTTTTTAGAGGGGAATGTAGAGCAAATAATAGATAATGTTAAGAATTGTTTATCTGAATTTGGAATAGTTTATATTTTAGATAATCAAAAGTGTTGTTTCACCCATAATTTAAATCATAAAAATTTAGAATTTCATGTTTTAGATTATAAAAAGCCGTGTATATATGTTGGAAAAAATAATCCTATTTATGATAAAGATAACATCACCATTAAAGAAACCTTAAATTTAAAATTTATTCAATCCACTAGAGATTTCTTTTCTTTAGAGCAATACTTAGAAAATCTTCATATATCTAAAAATACTAATAAAAAATTTTTTTGTAACGTAATTACAACAAACAGTAATCATATGATAACTAGTCTTCTAGAAAATACAGATCTTTGTAAATTTAGTTTAAAGTTTAAGAATAAAGAATATGAAAGTTTAAATATTAAACCTGTTGATATCATAGATTGTACTGATGATATATATGTAGGTTATGTTACTAGAAAAGGTGAAGAATTATCTAAAGAAGCTATAAATTTTATAAATATTTTGAAAGATGAGATATGTAGATAATTTTTAGTTATATCAAAATGGAATAGTAAGGTTAGTCAAAATTAGTATTACTAATAAAAGTAAATAAATGATATAATATGAAATAGTGATAAATAGAGTCAGTTGTTAATAACAAAATATTAGCAACTGTTTATTTTTAAAGTAAGATTGTTTTAATGAATATAAATTTATAAATACTTATAATTTAGTATCATGCTAAAACAAGCTAAACTTAGAAGGTATTTTAGGGGGGGAATATAGTGCTTTTAAGAAATAAAAAATTAATAGGAATTGTTTCAGCTTTAGTTACCACAAATATGCTTTTAGTTGGCTGTGGAGATAGCAGTGCAGAAACAGTTTCTATGGATGATAATAATGAGAAGATAGTTTATGCAAACTATAGGGACATACGAAATTTAAATCCACATTTATATAGTGGAGAAATGTTTGCACAAAACCTTTTATATGAATCTTTAGTTAAGATAGAGGATAACGGTGAAGTATTACCTTGGCTTGCTAAAAGTTATGAGGTGTCTGAGGATGGTAAAACCTATGTATTTAAGCTAAGGGATGATGTTTATTTTGTAGACGGAGTAAAGTTTAATGCTGAAGTTGCAAAACAAAATTTTGATGCTATTTTGGATAATGCTGATAGACATTCATGGTTAGAAGCTGTAGGTTTAATGAAAGAAGTTAATGAAAATGGTGGAGAAAGTGTTGAAGCTACAGGAGAATATGAGCTTACTATACATTTATCAGAGGCTTATTATCCATTTTTAGTTGAAATAGGACTTGCAAGACCCTTTAGATTTATATCACCAAACTGCTTTATAGATGGAACTACTAAAAATGGTGTTACAGATTATATAGGAACAGGTTCTTACTATTTAGATGAACACGTTACAGATGAGTATGCAGTGTTTAAAGTAAATGAAAAATACTGGGGGGATATTCCTGATATTGAAGAAATAAATGTAAAAGTTATTCCAGATAGTCAAAGTCGTGTTATGGCTCTTGAGAATGGAGAAGTTGATTTAATTTATGGAGCTAACATGATAGATGCAGAGACTTATGCTAAGTTTTTAGATTCAGACGAGTTTAGTGCGCAAATATCAGAACCAGTTTCATCAAGAGTTATGATGATAAATACACAAGATGAGATATTAGGGGATATAAAGATTAGACAAGCGCTTCAATATGCAACAGATAGAGAAACCATATCTGAATCAATATTTTCGGGATTGGAAACACCAGCATATACTTTGTTTTCTAAAACGGTTCCTTACGCAAACATTGATTTAAAACCTTATGAGTATAATATAGAAAAAGCAAAGAAGCTTTTAGATGAAGCAGGATGGTTAGAAGTAGATGGAAAACCTTATAGACAAAAAGATGGACAAGAATTAACATTTACTCTTCATTATTCCGTGGATAATGTAACTGATAAGACTATAGCAGAATTTTATAAGGGTGAACTTGCTAAAATAGGAGTAAACTTAGAAATAGCAGGAGAAGAAGCACAATCTCATACTGACCGTGCAAAGAGTGGAAACTTTGATATATTATTTAACGAATCTTGGGGAGAGCCTTATGACCCACAATCATTTTTAAATGGTATGAGAGAGTCATCAGTTCATGGAGATTATGAGGCTCAGCTTGGTTTAGAAGAAAAGGAACAAATAGATGAGGCTATTTTAGATGCACTAAAGGCAACAACAGAAGAAAAAAGACAAGAGTATTACACTTATGTTTTAGAAACTCTTCATGAAGAGTCTGTATACATTCCATTAACTTATGAAACAAATCGTGCTGTATACAATGAAAAAATAGGAAATGTTACATTCAGTCAATCTCAATACGAAGTGCCTTTTGCAAAAATGACAATAGGTGAATAAGTTTTAATAACAAACCGGTCTAAGAAATTTAGACTGGTTTATTAATTACATAATAGGGGGAATATTTAGGTGAAAAAATATATTACTAAGCGCTTATTGCTGGTTATCCCAATGCTTTTTGCCATATCTTTTATAGCATTTGTACTTATAAATTTTATGCCATCTGATCCAGCAGAGGTTGCCCTTAGAGTAAATGAAATAGCACCAACAAATGAAGCTATAGAATCTATGAGAGTACAGTTAGGTCTTGATAAGCCTTTTATTGTTAGATATTTTAATTGGCTTATAAACTGCCTTCATTTAGACTTTGGAGTATCTTATACAAATACAACTAGAACAGTATTAAGTGAAATAACAAGATGTTTGCCTTATACCATAAAGTTATCTGTAATGGCTTTAATTATTGTTATAGGAGTTAGTATACCAGTTGGTGTATTTAGTGCTATTTATAAGAATAGTGTTTTTGATAAAATTGTTCGTATATTAGTTTTTATAGGAAGTTCAATGCCAAGCTATTTAGTTGGAATAATACTTATTTATTTCTTTAGTGTAAAGTTTAAACTACTTCCAAGTGGTGGTGCAACAAGGTTTAAAAATTTTATACTTCCAGCAGTTGCCCTTAGTTTAACTGAAGTTTCAACTTATGTTAGGCTTATAAGAAGTAGTATTTTAGATAATATGAGCGAAAACTATGTTTTCTATGGAAAAGTTAGAGGATTAAAAAATAGAGTTATAATATTTAAGCATGTTTTAAAGAACTCTTTAAAGGCATGTATGAATGCTTTTGGAATGAGTATAGCTTATCTTATAGCAGGAGCTTTTGTTATAGAAAATGTATTTGCAATTCCTGGTATTGGAAGACTTGGAGTATCGGCTATTTTTAACAGAGATTATCCTGTAATTCAAGCTTATATTCTTTTAATGGGAGTAATGTTTGTCTTTTGTAATTTAATAGTTGATATAGTTCAAGGGTTTATTGACCCAAGAATGAAAAGGGGGCTTATAAAGTGATAAAAAAGTTTTTAAAAGATAAAGTAGCTGTTACATGTGTTATAATCATAGCTTTTATTGTTATAGCTGGTATTTTTGCAAACAAAATAGCCCCTAATGACCCTTATACTCAAAATATTGCCAATAAGTATGCAGGATTTTCTAAAGAATACCCTTTAGGAACAGATGCTCTTGGTAGGTGTATTTTATCAAGATTGCTCTACGGAATAAGAACAACTTTTTTCCTAGCTTCTTTAACTATGGCTGGAACTATTTTTATTGGTAGCTTAGTTGGAATTATTTCAGGTTTCTTTGGTGGAATTATAGATGAAATTTTAATGAGGTTTTGCGATATAATGATGTCTTTTCCAAGTCAAGTTATGATTTTAGCTATAGTTGGTATTTTAGGAGTTGGAATTAATAATGTAATCTTTGCTTATATAATTGTAAAATGGACATGGTATGCTCGTATGATAAGAGGTTTTGTAATAGAGCATAAGTATAAAAATTATATGGACTATTCAAAGGTTATACAAACAAAAAAAAGCTATGTTATATTTAATCACGTAATTCCTAATATACTATCAGAAGTAGTAGTTTTAGCTACCCTTGATATGGGATGGGTTATACTAAATATTTCAACACTTTCATTTTTAGGTCTTGGAGTACAAGCGCCAACGCCAGAGTGGGGATTAATGTTAAGTGATGCTAAAAACGTTATATCAACTAGACCAGAGCAGATGATAGCACCAGCTATTGCAATTTTAGTAGTTGTATCTATATTCAATCTTTTAGGAGATTGTTTTAGAGATTTACTAGATGTAAAGGAGGTTAGAGAAAGTTGTTAAAGGTTAAAAACTTAAATATTTCTGTTAAAAATGAAAAGACAATAAATAAGATTATAGATAATATATCCTTTGATATAGAAAAAAATAAGTGCTTAGGAATTTTAGGAGAGTCAGGTAGCGGGAAAAGTATTACTTGCAAAGCTATTTTGGGACTTTTAGATAAAAATTTTAGCGTTGAAGGCGAAGCTATTTTTCAAGGGAAAAACATATTATCTTTAAGTGAAAAAGAAAAGAGAAAATTAAGGGGTAACTAACTGTTACAAATAATCTATAAAAGAGTATAAAAATATAATAAAAAATTATAGATTAGAAAATAGTTGACAGCCTCCCATGTTCATAAAGAGTGTGGAGCGATAAATATAGATTTTATCCAAAATCCTTTGAAATGCTGGAAACCCTTAAAGCTAACTAAACTACAACATAGCCATGAAATATGGGCAAGTGTGAAAGTTACGAAAGTAGAAAAAATTAGTTAGATGGCATAAGGTTAAATCCTAAGTGTTAAAAATAATAGGCAATCAGCAACTAAGCCCTAAAAAGGGGAAAGCTCAACGACTATCCTATATTAGGAGTACACTACAAGCCTTTGGTAGTGGAAGTGGAGGACGCCTAACTATATATAGTTTACGAAAACTTATGTAGCAGGTGATGATATAGTCTACGCTTATGTGAAAGCATAAGAAGTTCATAAATCAATTATGATTTTGAGAACTGCATAGAAAGTAGCGTTTCTATGTGAATTACGCTTAAAAGATATAAAAACTATAAAACTAAATACAACGAATATCTCATCTATTTTATAATTAATGTATCTTTGTAGTAGATTTAAGTTATACTATAAAAGCAGAGAATTATTAAGGAGGTGAGAATAAAGTGATTAAGTCTATAAAAATAAGATTATTACCAACAGATACACAAAATATATTAATGTTTAAGTCTACTGGCATAGCAAGATTTACTTACAATTGGGGTTTAAATAGATGGAATGAAATGTTTAAAGAAGATTTAAAACCATCAGTTGCGTCAATTAAAAAAGAGTTCAATAACACCATTAAAAAAGATGAAAACTTTAAATGGCTATATGAAGTTAGTGGTCAAATTACAGCTCAAGCTTTTAGAGATTTAGGCAATGCTTTTAATAACTTTTTTAAAGGAAATGCTAAAAGACCTAATTTTAAAAGCAAGAGAAAAACTAAAAAATCTTTTTATGTAAGAAATGATGCTATAACCTTTAAAGATGGTACAGTTAACTTAGAAAAGATAGGCAAGGTAAAGTATAAAACTAATTATAAAATACCTAAACTATTAAGTTATGTTAACCCAAGATGCAATTTTGACGGGAAGTATTGGTATCTAACCTTTGGATATGAGCAAAATGAAAACCAAGTTGAGCTTAATAAAAACTTATCCATAGGTATAGACCTTGGAATTAAGGACTTAGCTATTTGTAATAATGATATAATAATAAAAAACATTAATAAAACTGCTGTAGTAAGAAAATTAGAAAAAAGACTTAAAAGGTTAAAAAGGCAAGTTTCAAGGAAATATGATAAATTGAAAAAAGGCAAAACCTTTGAAAAAGGTGAAAGACCTATAAAAACGCAAAATATCATAAAACTTGAAAGAAAAATCAGATTAATTTATAGAAAATTAACCAATATAAGAAATAACCATATTCATCAAGCTACAAATAAAATAATTAAAAGAGCTCCTTATAGAATTGTAATAGAGGATTTAAATATAAGTGGCTTAATGAAGAATAAACATTTAGCAAAGGCTATTCAAAATCAAAAGTTTTATGAGTTTATAAGACAGATTAAATATAAGTGTGAATTTAATGGTATAGAATTTATTCAAGTAGATAGATTTTATCCATCAAGTAAAACTTGTAGCTGTTGTGGCTTAATAAAAAAAGATTTAAAACTAAAGGATAGAGTATATAAATGTAGTTGTGGACTTTCTATAAATAGAGATTTAAATGCTGCAATAAACCTTTCAAAATACCAATTAGTATAATGGTATAGAGAATTATACTAATATGTAGGATTCGTTGTATCCGAATTTAAGCCTTGGAAAAGCTATACCAAACCTTAGTAGTATAGGTCAACTTATACAAAAAGGAGCTTGTTGAAAAAGGAATTAAATTAAAGTTTGTAGATTTTATAGATTTTAAACAACGGAAATAAAATATCTATGATAGTTCAAAACCCTATGACGGCATTTAATCCTTTATATACTGTAGGAAATCAAGTTATAGAAACCTTTAGAGAAAATATGAAAGTAGATAAGAGAGAGGCTAAAAATTTAGCTATAAAATCTTTTGAAAAGATGAATTTAAAAAATCCAAAAGAAATTTTAAAAAAATATTCTCATGAGCTAAGTGGTGGAATGCTTCAAAGAATTATGATAGGAATAACTATCTTTTTAGAGCCAGATCTAATAGTTGTAGATGAGCCAACAACAGCTATAGATAGCTTAAATCAAAAAGAAGTTATAAAGGAATTTTTAAAGATGAAGGAAGAATTAAAGACTTCTATGATTTTTATAACTCATGATTTAAGTGTTTTAAGTGAAGTTGCAGATAATATTATAGTTATGAATAATGGGAAAATAGTAGAGTATGGAACTAAGGAAGAGATTATTTTAAATCCACAAAACAGTCATACTAAGTTTTTAGTAGATACTAGACTTAAGCTTCTTAGAAGGTTTAAGGAAATTGTTAATTAAGGGGGAGTTTATTTGTTGTTAGAAGTTAAAAATATAGATTTTAGTTATTCTAAGGGAATATTTAAAAAAGATAAAAATAATATACTTAAAAATATCTCCTTTAATTTAAATCAAGGAGAGTGTTTAGGACTTATAGGTGAATCTGGAAGTGGAAAAAGTACTTTAGGTCGCATAATTTTAGGTTTAGAAAAACAACAAAAAGGGACAGTATCTTTTAACGGGAGTTTAGATAGAAAGCTTTGGCAAAAAGATTTAAATGTAGTTTTTCAAGATTATACAACATCAGTAAATCCTAAATTTAAGGTTTTAGATATTATAAAAGAAACTCTTTTAGATGAGAAACTAAGCAGAGATCAATTAGAAGAAAGAGTAGTAAATCTTTTAGAACAGGTTGGATTAAATAAAGATTATTTATATAGATATCCTCATGAGCTAAGTGGAGGGCAGCTTCAAAGGGTATGTATTGCAAGGGCTATTTCAAAAAGACCAAAGTTTATTCTATTAGATGAGGCTATAAGTTCTTTAGATGTTTCAGTGCAAGTACAAGTTTTAGATTTATTAATAGAATTAAAAGAAAAATATGATTTATCCTATCTTTTTATAACCCATGATTTATCAGCAGTAACTTATATATGCGATAAGGTTATATTTTTAAAGGAAGGAAAAATTGTAGAGAGAGTAGAAGATATAAATGAGTTAAAATATGTAGAAAATGAATATTCTAAAGCTTTGTTAGATTCAGTAAGTGATATAGATATAGATTTTTATGATTGTAAAGAAGCTATTAATTAGGATATAACTTATCACTGTTTTGGTTTTAGATAAGTTTAAGTTGTGGAATAGATTTA
>CAUWNL010000058.1:0-16534 GCA_963559995.1 uncultured Sarcina sp. | reverse complement strand
AATTTATATTTATCTATATAGAAAAAATACTAAATATATACTATTAATTTATTTTATATCAATTTCCTTAATTTAACAATACATTATATAATAAATTTATAAATGTTATACAAATATATAATTTAAAACATTAATTGTTTTTACAGGCATTTACTATTAGGAAATTATAATTTTAATATTAATAAGTAAACTTTAGTAACTTTGAGGAGGTAGGGGTTCATTTATAGAAAAAACCATAGAAATGTGCTATTATTAAATAGATTTACTATAAAAATGTGTTTAGATTTTAATTTTATATAATATTGTTATTTAGAGTGAAGATATAATTAAATAGCGTTAAAATATACGAGAAACTACAAAAATGGATAGTTTAATTTAGTTAAAAATAATTTTATAGGAGAGTTTAGATGAAAAGGGTAGACTTAATTTATAAAACATTATTAGATTTGCCTGGAAATAAAGGAATAGACGCTAAAACCTTAGCATCTATGTTAAATATAAGTAGAGCTAATGTAAGCCATGTTTTAAATACTCTTTGTAAAGAAGGAAAAGTATCTAAATCAAATGGAAGACCTGTTTTATTTTATATAAATGAGGCGATAAGTTCTTTGAGAAATAAGGCTAATTTAGATAAGTTAGCTAATAATAATATAAGTCTAAAGGATGCTATAGATCATGCAAAAGCATCTATACTATATCCTCCAAAAGGAATGAATTGCCTAATACTAGGAGAAACTGGTGTTGGAAAATCAATGTTTGCTTATTTAATGCATGAGTATGCTGTTGAGATGAAGGTAAAAAATGAAGATTCACCTTTTATAACTTTTAATTGTGCAGATTATAGTAACAATCCACAGCTTTTAACATCTCAATTGTTTGGTGTGAAGAAGGGGGCTTATACAGGAGCAGAGATGGATAAAGTTGGTCTTATAGAAAAGGCTAATAATGGGATACTTTTTTTAGATGAGATTCATAGATTACCACCAGAAGGACAGGAAGCGTTGTTTACTTTTTTAGATACTGGCTTTTTTAGAAGAGTTGGAGATCCTGAAAATAGGCAATCAAATGCACTTATAATATCAGCAACAACTGAAAATCCTGGGTCAACACTTTTGAAAACATTTACCAGGAGAATACCAATGACAATTACAATTCCAGCTTTAAGGGAAAGAACATTAGAGGAAAGATTTTATTTAATTAAGTCATTTTTTAAGGTAGAAAGTACTAAAATCAAAAAAGATATATTTATATCAGTAAATGCTATGAGAGCTTTATTATCCTATGATTGCCCTAATAATATAGGTCAGCTTAAAAGTGATATACAACTTATTTGTGCTAGAGCGTATTCAGATTTTTTAACCAATTCTCAAAAGGATATTAGGGTAGATATAAGGAACGTTCCTGGATACATAAAAGAAGGGCTTTACAAAGAGAAAAAACATAGAGTTTTATGGAATAAGCTATTAGGTGAAGATATAGACTATATAAGAATATCTAATTCAGATGAAGTAGGAATAGAAAAGTATAAGGATAATTTAATATATGAAGTTATTAAATATAGAGTTGATAAATTAAAATCTGAAAATATACTAGATATAAATATGGACTATCTAATAGATAGAGAAATTATAACCCATTTTGGAAAAAATATCGAAGGGATTTCCGAGTATGATAATAGAAAGATTTTAATTAAATTTATAGATGAGGATTTATTAGATTTTATTAGTAAATTAATTTCTAATATAAACTCTGAATTAAATGAAAATTTGAAATCAAATATGTGTGTAGCTATGGCCCTTCATATAAATAGTTTAGTCTATAGAATTAGAAATGATAAAATTATGATAAATACTAATGTTGAAACTTTAAAAAGAGAGTACAGGAAAGAATATGATATAGCTTTTCAGGTTAAAAGAGATATAGAAAAATATTTAAAGAAAGAAATACCTCTAGGAGAGATTGGTTATCTAGCTGTATTTTTAATAGAGGATGAGAAGTTAAAGTTTAAGCAATATGATAAGGCTAAGATAATAGTTGTTGCCCATGGGGATAGTACAGCAACTTCAATGGTTAGTGCAACTAATAAACTACTAGGTCAAAATTATGCTATAGCATTAGATTCTCCCTTAGATATTAAGCCATCTTATATATTAAATGAACTAAGAGATTTAATAAGGGAGAATCCATCTAAAGAGGGATATGTTATATTAGTTGATATGGGGTCTTTAGTGACTTTTGGAGAAATAATAGAAAAAGAATTTAAAACAAAAGTTAAAGTCATACCTTTAGTATCAACTTTACATGTTTTAGAAGCAACAAGAAAAGCTATATTAGGATATTCTTTAGAAGATGTTTATAAAAGTGTAAAAAGAGTAAATTCATATATGTTATAAATGTAAAAATGTCTATGTAAGGTATATTATACTTACCTTGATATAGACTTTTTTATTTATTACATTAAAAAATTGATGTATAATGTTTAAATAAAAAGTAGCTAGAATACGAAGAAAGGAGAAAAATATTGATGTTATTAAGAATAATCTCTTTTATTGTACCATTTATAATGTTATTTATTGGATTAGGGATTGGATCATTAGGGGAAGATAATATGTTTTTTGGAGTGAAGTTTCCAAAACTTGATGACATTCAAGATATATTTAAAAAATATAAAAGGTTATTTGCAATTTATCTTATAGTTTTTGGGGGAATTGTGAATGCATTTATAATAAGTATAAATATATTTATTGGAGAATACTATATTCCACTTGTGATAATATTAACAATTATTATAGATGGGGTAATCATTATAATAGTTCATTCTGTAATTAATGGTAAACTGAAGGTGCTAAAGCATAGAGAAGGCTGGGGAAACTTGGTATATAATAGTAAAACTTTTGTGGACAAAAAGAATAAATTAGAATTAACTGTAGATGATAAAGATTATCTCTTTGGTATATTTTATTATAAGCCTAAAGATTCATCCTTCTTTGTTGAAAGAAGAAGTGGTAAAGGTATGACTATAAATTTAGGCAATATAGTAGGTAAGATAATAGCAATAGCAGTAATTGTAGTTATTATAGTAGGTGTAGCTGCTAGTACATATGCATCAATTTCTTTAAGTAATGCAACAAGTCTTAATCTTATATTAGAAAATGAGAATGTAGTTGTAAGCGGAACCTTTGGAGAACTTTTGCCTTATAAGGAAATGACTAGTGTTGAGTATTTAGATAAAATTCCAAAAGTAGAAATGAAATTAGATGGAGTCCAAATAGATGGTAAATATTTTGGAATATATGATATTGAAGGTGTGGGAAAAGCAAAACTTTATGTAGAGAATGTAAATGAACCAGTAGTTAAAATAGTAGCTAATGGATATTTGCCTGTATATGTAAATTACAATAAATTAAGTTCAACTCAGTGGTTATATGATAGTGTAGTTACTAGGCGTAATAGTATTTTGGGAATTTAAGATTCTTAGATATATAGTTTTTGGTAACTAAGGCAGGCTTATTTTATATTTTAATATTATAGTTAAATTAGATAAAATATAAGAGTTATAACAAAGTAGGAGATTATCTGTGTTATAACTCTTATTTTATGTGATTAAATATGTGATTAAATATGTGATTAGGTTTACTTATTGGTTTTAGTTATATAGTTTTGCGGTTTTATTAGTATTAAAAAATGTTAGTATTAAAATAACTTTTTAGGATTTAAAATATCTTTAGGATCAAAGGCTGATTTTATCCCTTTCATTAAAGTTAAAGTTCCTTTAGAAATGGATTTTTCAAGATAGGTCATTTTAGCATAACCTATGCCATGTTCTCCAGATACTTTTCCTGATAATTCATTAGATTTTTTATACATTTCATCCATGGCAGTGTTTAGCTTTTGCTTCCATGTAGCTTCATCTAATTTATCCTTTAAGATATATACATGTAAGTTACCATCACCTGCATGTCCAAAACTTCTTATTCTGATTCCAATTGTTTTTTCAAGTTCATTAGTAAACTTAACAAATTCAGCAATTTTATTTCTAGGAACAACAACATCAACTTCATCCATGTCAGTTGTAGAACCTTTAATAGCTTCTAAGAATGAACCTCTAGCTTGCCATATAGATGTTTGCCTTTCTTCAGTGTCAGATATTAAAACATCTAAAGCACCACATTCTAAGCAAATTTTTGCAACATAGTCATAAGTAAGTTCGATTTCTTTTTTATCTCTACCATCAAAAGTTAATAAAAGATAAGAACCAGAAGCATGATCTGGGAATTTCTTTCCTAAGTATTGTTCAGAAGCTAGTATTACTTCTTTTTCCATGAATTCAACAGCAGTTGGAATAACTTTAGCTTTTATTATTTTAGGAACAGTTTCTATTGCCATATCAAGGTTAGGAAATGGTACAAGTAAGCTTAAAGACTTATCAGGAAGAGGTAAGAGCTTTAATATAGCTTTTGTTACTATTCCTAAAGTACCTTCTGAACCAATTATTAGATCTTTTAAAGAATATCCAGAGCTATTTTTAACTACTTTACCACCGAAGTTTACAATTTCACCATTTGGAAGAACAACCTCTAGGCCTCTAACATAATCCCTTGTAACTCCATATTTAACAGCTCTCATACCACCTGCATTTGTACTTATATTGCCACCTATTGTAGCTGTTTTTTCACCAGGATCTGGTGGATAAAATAATCCATTATCCTCAACATACTTAGCAATTTCCATAAGTAAAACCCCAGGTTCTACTGTTAAAGTAAGATTTTCTTCATCTAATTCTAAGATATTATTCATAAGTGTTAAATCAATTACTATACCACCTAAAACTGGAACAGCAGCTCCAACAAGACCAGTACCAGAACCTCTTGGTGTAACAGGAATTGTGTTTTCATAGGCGTATTTCATTATTTTTGAAACTTCTTCACAATTTTTAACTTTTAGAACTACATCCGGCATTTTTTTTATTCCAGCAAGTTCATCATGGCTATATTCTTCGCCTATATGTCCACCTATTAAAAATCTTTCTTCATCATTTGAAATAATGCTTTTTAAAGCTTCAATATCTTTATTGTCAATAGTTTTATAGTCCATTTTTTACGCCTCCTTAGTTGCTTTTATATTTTCTATTAATTGAGGGATTATATCATACAAATCCCCAACTAAACCGTAGTTTGCAACTTTAAATATAGGTGCTTTTTCATCTATATCTATTGAAAATATGTAATCTGAGTTGTTCATTCCAGCTGTAAATTGAACGGCACCAGAAACACCACAAGTTATTATAAGTTTTGGTTTCACTGTCCTACCACTTAAGCCAACTTGTCTTCTAGCATCAGCCCAACCATTTTCAATAAGAGGTCTAGTTACAGCAACTTCTCCTCCTAGAAGATCCGCTAAGGATTCTATCATTGCCATATCTTTTTCATTTTTAATTCCACGTCCAGCAACAACTATTACATCAGCATCTTCTATATTTTTTTCTTTTACTTTATTTTGGATTTTTAAAACATCTATATTTGAGAATAATTTAGATTCGTCTATTTGAGAAAAGTTTAATTTACCTGTTTCTTTTTGACTTCTTTCAGGTGCAGTCATAACCTTATACCTTACAGTTGCAAGTTGAGGTCTTGAGTTTGGAGTTACTATTTGGGCCATAATATTACCACCAAAGGCAGGTCTTATTTGAACTAAATCAGTATTTTCTTTGATATCTAAAATTGTACAATCAGCAGTTAAGCCTGTTCTAAATCTAGCTGCAATTCTAGGAGCTAAAGATCTACCAATAGTTGTGGCACCAACAAGTAGTACAGAGGGCTTGTTTTTGTTTATAAAATCTTCACAAGCTGCTGTATATGGTTCTATTCTAAAACCTTCTAATTGTTTATAATCATAAACAAATACGTCATCAACGCCATAGTGTAAAAGTTCTTTGGCTTTATCACTTATATTAAATCCTATAAAGACAGCATAAACCTTTTGATTAACTTTTTTAGCAAGTTCTCTAGCCTTACCTATAAGTTCAAAAGTTACAGGATGTATATTTCCATTAACATGATCAACATAAACTGCTATGCCATTCCATAGTGATTTATCTATTTTTATGACTTCCTCTTCAATAAAATCAACAGCTCCGCCGCCTTTTCTTACACACATTTTACACATTTTACAGGCTGCATTTATTTCTAATTTACCATTATGATTTTCCATTGCTCCAAAGGGACATATTTTCATAAGTTCGTCTATATTTGTAATTTTATCTTGATTTATTTTAAGTTTACCCATAGTACATTCACTTCCTAAATAAATTTTAATTCTTTTAACTTAGAGGACATTTTATTAGCTAAGTCATTTATATTGCCTGTCCATATTTGTCTATCATTATTTACTTCAGGAGGAAAAATTCTTTCAACTTGAGTTGGAGAACCATTTAATCCGTATTTTTTTTCATCTTTATCCTCAAAATCATTAAAAGTAATAACTTTTATTTCTCTATCTTTACTAGCTATTTTTTTCTTATAAGATGGTAATCTTGGAACAAAGATATTTTTTTCCACAGTTAAAAGACAAGGGAATTTAATTTCCGCAACTTCAATAGTATTTGGCATATCCATTTTTAATTGCATAATGTCATCTTTAATATTTATTATGTCGATAACGTTTGCTATATGAGGAATTCCTAAATATTCTGCCATTTCAGGTCCAACTTGAGCAGTATCACCATCTGTTGTTTGCTTGCCACAAAGAATTAAATCAAAATCCCCCATTTTTCTAATACCTTGTGATAGTGTATAACTAGTAGCTAAGACGTCAGCACCAGCAAATTTTCTATCTGAAACTAGTGCACCTTCATCAGCACCCATAGAGAAAGCTTCTTTTATAACCTCTATAGCTTGAGGGGGGCCCATACTTATAACCTTTATTGTTCCTCCAACTTCTTCTTTAATTTTAAGAGCAGTTTCAAGAGCAAATAAATCATAAGGATTCATTTTAGTATCTGCACCATCTCTTTTTAAAACCCCTGTAACAGGATCAACTTCAACTTTTGATGTTCCTGGAACTTGCTTAATACAAACTAAAATATTCATAGTTCTCTTCCTTTCACTATATATTTCTTAAGTTAGACTTTTTAACTATAAAAGTTTTTGTTTTAAACAGATATTGATATATAAGTAAAAGAAATATTGATTGAAATCAAGGTAGGAATATTTTTGATGTTTTTAAGTTATTTGATGTAACAAAATTTTCAATTTAATATGCTTTTGAATTATATATCAATAAGAGTATTAAAACAGGTATATAAAATATTGATTATTTAGATATTGGTATGACCAATAGCTGATTTTATTTTATGACTATTTTTTCTTAATTTCAATAATTGTTAAAAAAATAACTTGAATAAGTAATATTTATTATAATAATTAACTAGATTTATAAAATAAAAAATTAGTTTTTAGTGATAAAATATACATTAATAAAATATAAAATTTAATATATTTTTAAATAAAAGTATACTAAAAAATTCTTATAATTTTTTTTAATATTAATAAAATAACTTAAATAGTTTTATAAATTTAGTTAAAAAAATAACTATATAAAATTTAATTTTTATAGCTTTATATTATTAATTTATATTGAATAAGTAATGAAATAGTAGTATACTGATAAAGGTCATACCAATTTTGGTCATACCAATATAAAAGATATTAATGATTCTGAATTTAATCATTAAATTTATTGAGAAAGTAGGTAATTAGCTTGAGTAAAATAAAAGTCCCTTATCATAAAAGTGTAATAGATATTGAAATTGATGATAAGAATTTAGTTGGTGTTTTAAGATCTAAGGCAGATACATATAAAGTAGATATGAGTCAAGAGGAAATAGTTGAAAAAGCTTTAGATAATCCTATAGGCAGTAAATCTTTAGAAGAATTGGTCAAAAATAAAAATAATATGGTGATAATAACAAGTGATCATACAAGACCTGTACCTAGTAAAATAACACTTCCCATAATTTTAAGAAGAATAAGAAAAGTAAATCCTAACATAGATATAAAAATTCTTATAGCAACAGGATTTCATAGACCAACAACAAGGGAAGAGATGATAGATAAATTTGGGCTTGAAATAGTAGAGAACGAAACAATAGTCAATCATATATCAACAGATGATTCAAGTATGGTTCATGTAGGAACTCTTCCATCTGGTGGTGACCTTATATTGAACAAGCTTGCAATAGAAACTGAACTTTTAATAGCAGAAGGATTTATAGAATCTCACTTTTTTGCAGGATTTTCAGGTGGAAGAAAAAGTATACTTCCAGGGGTTGCATCAGCCAAAACTATAATGGCAAATCATTGTAGCGAATTTATTGCAAGTCCAAATGCAAGAACTGGAATTCTTAGAAATAATCCAGTACATAAAGATATGTTATATGCAGCACAAAAGGCTGGTTTAGCTTTTATATTAAATGTTGTAATAGATGGTAATAAAAATATTATAAATGCTTTTGCAGGAGATAGTGCTAAGGCACATTTAAGAGGATGTGAGTTTGTTCTAGATATTGCAAAAGTTGATAAGAAATTAGTTGATATAGCAGTTGTAACAAATGGGGGATATCCTCTAGATCAAAACATATACCAAGCTGTAAAAGGAATGACAGCGGCAGAAGCTACCTGTAAAGAGGGTGGAGTTATTATAATGATTGCAGCTTGTAATGATGGACATGGGGGACAATCTTTTTATGATAATGTAGCAAAAGCAAAAACTCCTAGAGAGCTTTTAGATAAAATAGCTAAAGTACCAAGAAATGAAACAGTTCCAGATCAATGGGAATTTCAAATATTATCAAGAATTTTAGATAAATATACTGTGTTTATTGTAAGTGATATGTGTGATCCTGAGATGATAAAGAGCATGCATATGAATCATTCCTATACTTTTGAAGAAGCTTTAGAAAAGGCTTATAGAATAAAAGGAGAAAATTCAAAGGTAGTTGTTATTCCAGATGGTGTATCAGTAATAGTAAAATAATGAATAAAATTAACTAAAATTAAGAAAATATACTAAGAAGATTAATATTTTTTTACTTTGTTATAAAAATGTAACTATTATCATTAATAATAAATATAAAATAAATAATATAATTAGACACTCTATGTTAATTTAGATATAGAGTGTTTTCATTTTAGTAAAAATATATTAATAATATATTAATGTAAAGACAATATAATATAGAATGTTCTTAAAGGCTACTTTAATATTTTGAGTAAAATTTGATTATCAGTATCATTTCCTTTAATTATACTAAACTTAAGAGAAATATTATTAAATAAAGTTTATTATAGCCTTGGCCTTGCAAGTTTTTAATTATACAATCTATAAAATTATTTTTATAAACATGACAAATCTTAATATAGCGCTGTCAGGTAGGAGATTAATATGGATTTTAAAAAAGAAATACACAAATATATGGAATTTATAAAATTTAATATGGTTGGAATTACTAACTTTATAGTTGATTACATAATATTTATTATTTTAATTAACGTGTTCCAAGTAAATACTATAATTGCTCAAGGGGCATCTATTACAGCAGGAGGATTTAATAACTTTGTTGTAAATAAAGTATGGACATTTAGAAAAACTAAATCATCTAAGAAAGAATTAGTTAGAGAGTTTATACATTTTCTTATAAGTGATGCTATTTGTACAATAGTATCTATGGGTGGACTATATTTACTTAATAATATTATAGGAATAAATGTATATATAGTAAAATTCTTATTAGGTGGATCAGTTCAACTTTTCAATTTCGTATTTTATAAATTTATTGTATTTAAAAATAAAACATCATAATTAAATAGGAGTTTTTTCATGATTAAAGGTTTAAAATTTAAGAAGCGACAATTAGCATTAATATTAGTTTTAATACTCTCGGCAATGCTTAATATTTCGAACTTAGGAATTGAAGGGTATGGAAATTTATATTACTCAGCTGCTATAAGGAGCATGCTTTTAAGTTTTAAAAATTTCTTTTACTTATCCTTTGATCCGTCAGGATACATAACTGTTGATAAGCCACCAATAGGACTTTGGATTCAAGCAATATTTGCAAAGATATTTGGGTTTAGTGGATGGAGTGTATTACTTCCTCAAGCTATAGCAGGAGTTATTTCAGTAGGTCTTTTATATTATTTAGTTAAAAAATATTTTGGATTTAAAGCTGGAATAATTTCAGCATTGTTTTTAGCTGTAACACCTGTATTTGTAGCTGCTAGTAGAAATAACACAATAGATAATCTTCTTCTTTTAACTACAATAATAGCTTCTATAACTGCACTTAAGGCTTGTGAAACAGGAAAAATTAAGTACTTAATAATAAGTTTAATTTGGGTAGGTATAGGATTTAATATAAAAATGGCTGAGGCATTTTTAATTATCCCAGCAATATACATAACTTACTTTTTATCCAGAAATACTAAATATAAAATGAAGATATTAAACCTTATAATAGGAACTTTTGTTTTAATAGCTATTTCTCTTTCATGGGGAATTGTAGTTGATTTAACACCATCAGCTAATAGACCTTATGTGGGGAGTAGTACAACTAATAGTGAACTAGAACTTATGATAGGACATAATGGACTTCAAAGACTAGGCATTTATTCTAATTTAAACGGGGGAGCGTTAACAGCTGCCAACAGTGATATAAATAGTGCAACTACTAATAATATATCAAATGAAGTACAAAGCTCTAATAATTTAGCTGTTTCTAATTCAGGAAGAGGATTTTTAAGGTTATTTTTAGGGAACTCTATGGCAGACCAAATAGTTTGGTTTATGCCTTTTGCTATAATTGGACTTTTGGCAATTTTAATAGAGGAAAAAATTAAGATATTTAAGTTAAACTTTGATACCACAAGAAAGTTATTTGTTTTATTTGTAGGAATGTGGTTTATCCCAGAATTTATATATTTCAGTTTTTCAAGTGGTGTAGTACATACATATTATTTAACTATGCTTGCAGCGCCAGTTGCTATTTTAGCTGGAATAGGGATACTTAGTATGGTTAAGCTTTATAAAGAGAACAATATAAAATCTATCTTACTTATAATAGGGTTTTTAGGAACGATATTAGCTCAAGGATGGATGGCAATATATTTTAATGCTAATTTAAACAATATTCTTAGATGTATCATTTATGGAGGTTTAGCTATCTCATTAATATCAATAATATTATTTTACTTAATAAAGAATAAAAGGATAAAGAAAAAGATTTTAGTTCTTGCGGTTATAGGAATTTTAATAACTCCTTTAATAGGCTCTGGGGATACTATTTTTTACGCCATGAATGGAAACGCAGCAGAAGCTGGGCTTCAGCTTCTGCCGGATTCTATCTCTAAAGTAATAAATGAAGAAGGTATTATAAGCAATAAAGATTGGAATCAGAATATAAAAAGCCTTGTAAGTTATTTAGAGAACCATGAGAAAGGTGAGAAATATTTATTGGTTACAGAAAATTCAATAGATACATCACAGTATGCAGAGAGCATTATAATAGACTACGGAAAATCTGTTATGGCCTTAGGAGGATTTTCCGGTGCAGACAATGTGGTTAACCTTAAGGAATTTAAAGACATGGTTAAAAATGGACAAATTAAATATGTTTTAGTTGAAAATTTAACTATAAGTAAAAATAATCAGGATATTATAAATTGGGTTAAGGAAACAGGAAAAATAGTTCCTAGAGATCAGTGGCAAACTATACCATATAATTCTAATAATGTAAATTTGTATGAAGTGTAAAAGTTGATATAATTTATATTTTAAATTATAATATATTTAATTGTTTTGTTAAGAATGATGTAGAAAAATCCATACTTTAAATTATAAATGGAGGGTATTTTAATGATTAATTTTTTAAATGATGAGGCTAACAGATGCTTGCAATGTAAAAATGCAAGATGTCAAAAAGGGTGTCCCATAAACACACCAATACCAGAAGTAATAAAATTATTTAAGGAAAACAAAATAGAAGAAGCAGGAGAAATTCTATTTAATAATAATCCATTGAGTGCTATATGTTCAATAGTTTGCCCAGTAGAGAATCAATGTCAAAAGGATTGTGTAAGAGGAATAAAGGGAAATTCAGTTGAATTTAATAAAATAGAAGAATATATTTCAAATAAATACTTACAAGATATTAAGTTACATCAAGAGGTTATACTAGAAGATAGAATAGCTATTATAGGTTCAGGTCCAGCAGGAATAACTATAGCACTTATATTAGCTAAAAAAGGATATAAGGTTACTATATTTGAAGCTCATAGCAAAATAGGCGGGGTTTTAAGATACGGTATTCCAGCTTTTAGACTTTCTAAAGATGTATTAGATAGACTTGAAGAGGAACTTGTAAGTTTAAATGTTAAAATAAGACCTAACATTATAATTGGATCAGTTCTAACATTAGACAAGCTTAGAGAAGATGGATATAAAGCAATATTTGTAGGTACAGGAGTTTGGAATCCTAAAGCTCTTGGAGTTAAGGGAGAAAGTTTTGGACATGTTCATTATGCTATAAATTACTTAAAAGATCCAAGTGTTTATAGACTTGGGGATAAAGTTTGTATAATAGGAGCCGGAAATGTTGCTATGGATGCTGCAAGAACAGCGAAAAGAAATGGTGCAAAAGAAGTAACTGTTCTTTATAGAAAAGGCTTTGAAGATATGCCAGCTACGAGACTTGAAATAAATGAAGCTAAAGAGGATGGTATAAGATTTGAATTATTTAAGGCACCTCTTGAAATATTAGATGAAGGTATTAGATATATAGAAACTGAGAGAATAGTAACTGAAAGTGGAAGAGTAAGCACTAGAAATTTAGAAGGAACAGAAAGTGTATTTGAGTGTGATTCTATTATAATTGCAGTAAGTCAATCTCCTAAGGATACTATAGTATCAAATACTAAAGGATTAAATATTGATAGATATGGTCTTATTGTTGTAGATGAATTAGGACATACGACAAAGGATGGAGTTTTTGCTTCAGGAGACGTTGTTACAGGAGCAAAAACAGTAGTTGCTGCTGTTGCTCATGCTAAAGTTGTTGCAGAAACTATGGATGAGTTTTGTAAAAGCTTAAAATAATATTTATATTTTAAAGAAGGGAGTCATGAGTATAAATTTTTATTTATCTCATGGCTTTTTTGATAATATTGTTAGTTAAAATATAAAGTATATTTTAATATATTATTGAACTTAAATAAATTACAATAATATATTATGTTTTGGTTTTATTTATGGATTTTATTTTGAAAATTACTAATTTTAGATAAATTTAAGGATTAATTATTTCTAAAGTAAATTTATTTAAAATAGAGGGGGTGAATTTAGTGGGGTTTAGATTAATTTATCTCACTATAAATAATAATGAATGGTTTAATTAGTGAAAAGTTTAATAATGATTTATATGATGATATAGATTGTCCTATAAGGGTTTTAGGAGTTGTTTTAGGGAAAAAGTGGGTTGGTAAAATAATATGGAGTATCAAAAATGATAGAAAGAGATTTGGTGAACTTCAACGATCTTTAAAAGGATGTAGCAAAAAGGTTTTATCACAACAATTAGAACTTCTTATAAACTATGAAATAATTATAAATGAGAAACATGAAATTGGAAATACTGTTGAATCTTTTTATTATTTAAGTGAAAAGGGGAAGGAGCTTGTACCTATAATTGCTATGATGATAGATTGGGGACAGGATATTATGAAATGTAATAAATAAGATGAAGGTGGTTACTAAAAAGTTACTAATTGTTAATAAGTAATTACAGTGCTATATTGAATTTATAAAAAGAAAATAATATAAAAATTAGGATATAAATTAAAATTAATCATAGACTAATAAAATGAAGTTCTATTTTAAATAATAAAACTTATTAAATTCTAGGAGGAATAAAAGATGGCAAAAGTATTAAATAGTAACGATTTTGATAAAGAAGTAGCAGAAGGAGTAGTTGTTGTAGATTTCTTTGCAACATGGTGTGGACCATGTAAAATGTTAACTCCAGTATTTGAAGAGTTATCATCAGAATTAGAGGGAAAAGCTAAATTTGCAAAAGTTGATATAGATCAAAGTGTTGATATAGCATCAAAATTTCAAGTTGTAAATGTTCCAACACTTAAAGTATTTAAAAATGGTGAAGTTGTTAAAACTTTAGTAGGCTTTAGACCAAAAGAAGCGTTATTATCAGAGCTTTCAGATTTAATCTAATAAATTAAATTATTAAACATAAGAAGGTTGCCTTAAAAAGTTATTCAGTAACTCTTTAAGGTAACTATTTTTTTTATTACATAGTAAAGGGGAGAAAATAATGATAGATTTTTTAAAGACAAGAAGAAGCATAAGAATATATGAAAATAAAGAAGTAGAAAAAGAAAAGGTAGAAAAGATACTTGAAGCTGGACTTTTAGCTCCAACTTCTAAAGGGGGAAGGTCTTGGGAATTTATTGTAGTTAATGATAAGGAGATTCTTGAAGTACTATCACAATGTAAACCAAAGGCTGCAAAGTTTATAGCAAACGCAGGAGTTGCAATAGTAATTATAGGTAATACTGAAAAAAGCACTGTTTGGGAAGAAGATTGTGCAATTGCTTCAGCATTTATGACATTAGAAACCCATAAATTAGATCTTGGAAGTTGTATTGTACAAATTAGAGGAAGAGATTTTGATGAAAATCAAAGTGCATCTAGGTATATAAAGGAAAAACTAAATATTCCAGGAAACTATGAGGTAGAAAGTATTCTTTCAATTGGATATAAAGGTCAAGAAAGACCAGGTTAGGAGGATAAAGATATAGATTTTACTAAAGTTCATTATAATAAGTTTTAATTAATACTTTAGTTAAAATAATTACTAAGGTTAAAATTTAGGTTAAATATATAGATCTCTTTTTAAAATTAATTCAATAGAGTATATGAAAAATAGGTTATATCAAAATGATATAACCTATTTTTAATGAAACAATTAATGATTATGTTCCTGAACTTGTATGATAAATGATTTATTATTAAATATAAGCCATAAAATTAATGCAATTAAGGTAACTAAAGTATAGAGAAAACCAATCGCTACTATTTTATTTCCTATATTAAAAGTGATAATAATCATACCAATACATCCCATGATAGTGTTACCAAAACTTATTAATGATGAAGCAGAACCTATATTAGTATTTTGTTGAGCTAATATAAGATGTGTACTTGGAGGCCTTAGCATATTTCCGCAACACATAGCAGGAATTAAGCATAATGCAAAGGTCCATGGTGATGTTAATCCAAAACTCATTAATGCAATACCACTTAAAAGTATAACTATAAAATCGGCGATAATGATTTTTTTGCTAGTAAAGTGTTTTGCAAGATGTACATATGCCATTGGTCCTATAATTAAGAAAATAGCAGTACATGCATAAAAATAACTATATACTTGATCATTTAATTTAAATCCATCTATGTATATATAAGAAGACATTGTTATATATGCCATTAAAGGCAATGTAGTTATAGCAAATAAGAATAATAAAATAGCAAATCCAGGGTTTTTACCAACAACTCTAAGGTTATCTAAAACTTTTAATATGCTTCCCGTGCTATAAGTTTTTAATGTTTCTTCGAGAAGTAATGAGCCTATTATTGCAACTGCACTTACTATTGTTAAAATCCAGAAAATTCCGTGCCATGATGTAAAAGTAAGAATAAATGCTCCTATAACAGGAGATATAACAGGTGATGTCATAGCTATTGATTGTACAGTAGCAAGCATTGAAACTAATTTTTTACCAGTATAAACATCCTTCATCATAGCTGTTGCAACAGATACAGCAGAGCCACTTCCAATAGCTTGTACTATTCTAAACATTATAAGTAACGGTATATTGCTTGTGGTAGCGCATAAAAAACTACCAACACAATAAATAATCATTCCTATAGTTAAAATTTTCTTTCTACCATATTTATCACTTAAAGGCCCCCAAAAAAGCATTCCTAAAGCGTAAAATATAAAGAAAAATATTATTGTTAGATTTAAAATTCCATCTGTTGTATGAAGGCTAGTTACCATACTAGGCAAGGCAGGAAGATATAAATCTGTAGATAATGGAACAAAAGCACTTAAAAATCCTATAAAAATTATGAATCCTAAATTACCCAAGTATTTCTGATGGTGTATTTTATCATTTTGATTTTTTTCCATGAAGTATCATCCTTTCGTTATAATGTTGACAATATAGATTATGTTTAATTTAATATTAAACTAGATTCTAAGTAACTATTTATAAAAAATAATTAGTTTTACATACTATAATTAATAGTATTCAAATATTAGATAAATATAAAGTATTCATAAATGAACATATATACTTATACATTAAAAGTTTATATTTGGCAATAAATTATCATAAAAATATTTGATAATTAACTAGATAAAAAATAAAGTTTTTAGTTCTTGTACTGTAAATTTAATATAATG
>CAUWNL010000057.1:0-17143 GCA_963559995.1 uncultured Sarcina sp. | reverse complement strand
ACACCATATATTTCATTGCTATACTTATTAATATATTTGTCATTAGCTTTCACATTTTTTTTACCTTTTTTCTTTTTTGTAGCCACCCTATCACCTCTTATTTGTCTCTTCTATATAAAATTCTATGGTATATATACAAAACCTTTTATATACAAAAACTTAAACCATAGGAAATCCTATGGTTGTGATTGCTCTTTAGAATCTGATATTAATTCATTTAACTTAGCTAAAGCTTCCTTTACGCCACCTACTTCATTAATTAGCCCACATTCTACAGCTTCTTTTCCAATTAATATAGTTCCCATATCATTTAGAAGTTCGTCTGTTTGAAGCATAAGTTTATTTAATGTTTCTTTCTTTATATTAGATGTCCTAATTATAAAATCATTTATTCTCTCTTGCATTTTATTGAAATATTCAAAGGTTTGTGGCACTCCTATAACTAAACCATTCATTCTAACAGGATGAATTATCATAGTTGCAGATTCGCATATAAATGAATAGCTTGATGATGTAGCTAAGGGTACTCCAATTGAATGACCTCCTCCTATTACAAGGGATACGGTAGGTTTACTTAAACTTCTAATCATTTCAGCTATAGCAAGGCCTGCTTCTACATCCCCACCAACTGTATTTAAAACGAATAAAACTCCCTCTACATTTTCATTTTGCTCTAATTCTATAAGCTGTGGTATCATATGCTCATATTTAGTAGTTTTATTTTGTGGTGGTTGAACATTATGCCCTTCTATTTGGCCAATTATTGTTATTACTTGTATTTTTGAAGGTGTACTTAATTCCTGTGGAAGGCTTCCACCTAACTCTTTGATTTCCTCTAGTTTCTCATTTTTTCTCTCTTTTTCTTTATCTTCATTTTTCATTTAGCAATTCCTCCTAAAACTGTCTTTAGTTTATACAAAAGAATTACCTTTTATTCTATTTTTCAATAAAAACTTTATGAAGAGCCACAATAGCTCTATTTACATCTTTAGTTTCAACTAAACACCATATAGTCATATGAGAATCTGCTGTCTGTAGGACTTCTATATTTTCTTTATCTAATGTACTTATTATTTTAGCCATAACTCCTGGAATTCCCTTCATTTTAGAACCAACAACAGCTATTGTGCTTAAATTCTCTATATAAGTATACCTTAGATTGTTATCCTTCATTATTTGCTTAAATACTTCCCTTACCCCTTCATCAATTGTAAAGACCTTTTCTTTAGGAAAAATATTTATTAAATCTAAACTTATTTTATTTTGAGCTAATATTTCTAAAATGCTCTTGTATTTATCATTACTTTCATTATCTTTAGATTTGATTGAAATTTGTATTCTTCCTGAATTATGAGTTACACCTGTTAAAAATCTTGTATCTTGTTTATCTCCAGTACTATCTATAATAGTACCTTCACTAGATGACATAGTGTTTTTTATAACAAGAGGAACATTTCCTCGCATTGCTACTTCAACAGCTCTTGGATGTATTACCTTTGCTCCATGATCTGCTAATTGAAATACTTCATTATAACTTATTTTATCTATAAGTTCTGCATTCACAACAATTCTAGGATCTGCTGTCATTATTCCATCAACATCTGTATATATATCAACTTCACTTGCATTTAATGCAGCACCTAAAGCTGCTGCTGATGTATCGCTTCCTCCTCTACCTAATGTTGTAAAATATCCTTCAATATTTCCCCCTTGGAAACCTGCAACAACAGGAACCTTACCTTCATTTAATATTTCTAAAACTTTCTTAGGAGTTATATCTAAAAAATCAGCTTTTGAATAATTACTATCAGTTAAAATACCAGCTTGGCTACCTGTTAGTGGAACTGCTTCTATACCATTTTGAAGTAAGCAATCACTCATTACAACAGTACTTATAATTTCTCCACAACTCATAAGAAGGTCTGTTCCTAGTTTATTATTTTTCTTAAAACTATCACTTATAAGAGATAATAATGTATCTGTAGCATAACTATCTCCACGTCTTCCCATAGCAGATACTACTAATACCGGAGAATATCCTTCACTTATAGCCTTTTTTACTTTAGAAACAACCATATCCCTTTTATCTTTAGTAGATACTGAAGTTCCTCCAAACTTTTGTACAATTATTCGCACGAAATTCACACTCCTATAATTTTGTTTTCTTAATTTCATCTTGTTCTACATCTAATATTATAGTTTTAGCACCTATTCTCTTTACATTTTCCCAATCTATTTCTAAATACTCATCTCCTTGAGAAAATAAACTGAATTTTCCTCCGCCTAAATTTATTATTAAATAACGAAGTTTCCCATTTTCATCAACTATTATATCATTATTTGAAAGTGAACTATATTTTTCACCATCATTAATATTTATTATTTCATATTTTTCTATTTCACTTAAATACTTAACATTTGCCATATAAAATACCTCCTACTACTTTTATAATATATTTTAAAAATATCTATTATATGATTAAGGAGACCTATCTTATGTATTATATTAAAGCAAATCTTGTATATTAACAAAATAAAAAGGCAATAAAAATTGCCTTAAAGATTATCTTTTTAATTAATTTTAGTTTTCTTTATTTTCTCTAGAAGCCTCTAGAACATCTTTTCTTGAAAGATTTATTCTTCCTTGACTATCTATTTCAACAACTTTAACTAAAATTTCATCTCCAACAGATACAACATCTTCAACCTTATTTACTCTTGCAGTATCTAATTTAGAAATATGAACTAATCCTTCTTTTCCTGGTAGTATTTCAACAAAAGCACCAAATGTGGTTATTTTAACAACTTTACCTAAATAAACCTCTCCAGTTTTAACTTCTTTAGTTAAACCTTCTATTATTTTAATGGCATCTTTAACCCCTTGAGATTCTGAAGATGATACAAATACTTTACCGTCTTCTTTTATGTCTATTTTAACTCCAGTATCTGCTATTATTTTATTAATTGTTTTTCCACCAGTACCAATTACATCTCTAATCTTTTCTGGATCTATTTGCATAACTGATGTTTTAGGAGCATATTCTGATACCTCTTCTCTTGGTTCTGGTATGCACTCTTTTATCTTCTCTAATATCATAAGTCTTGCTTTTCTAGCTCCAGTTATTGCATCTCTTATAACTTTTTGAGAAAGACCAGCTATTTTTGTATCAACTTGAATAGATGTAATACCTTCTGTTGTACCTGCTACTTTAAAATCCATATCCCCAAAGAAATCTTCTAGCCCTTGAATATCTGTTATAACTTCTTCTTCGCTTAAATCATCTGAAGTTACAAGGCCCATAGCAATACCAGCTGCTGGTCTTTTTATAGGAACACCTGCATCTAATAGTGCTAATGTACTACCACACACTGACGCTTGGGAAGTAGATCCATTTGAACTTAAAACTTCTGAAACAAGTCTTATAGTATATGGAAATTCTTCTTGTGATGGTATTAATGGCTCTAATGCTCTTTCAGCTAAGGCACCATGACCTATCTCTCTTCTTCCTGGTCCTCTAAGTGGTTTAACTTCTCCTACTGAATAAGCTGGAAAATTATAGTGATGCATATATCCTTTAGACTCTTCTTCTCCTATACCATCTAAGATCTGTATTTCACCAATAGCACCTAAAGTTGCTACTGTCATAACCTGTGTAAGACCTCTTGTAAAAAGACCTGTTCCATGAGTTCTTGGAAGAATGTCTACTTCGCAACTTATATTTCTAACTTCATCAAAAGCTCTTCCATCTACTCTTTTCTTTTCCTTAAGAAGCATATTTCTTACTATTTTCTTTTGAAGAGTATATACTACTTCTCCTATGTCTGAAGTATTATCTGGATATTTTTCAGAAAACTCTTCCATTATCTTAGTTTTCACTTCATCCATTCTCTCATTTCTAGCATCTCTATCAGTTATGTTCATAGCTTCTTTTATCATATCAAATGCAAAAGATTTCACTTCTTCTTCTATGCTTTCATCTACTTTATATATATCTGGAATAATTTTTTCCTTTCCAAACATTTTCATAGCTTCTTCTTGGAATTTAACTATATCTTGGCACTTCTCCATACCAAAAGCTATAGCATTTATCATAGTTTCTTCTGGTATTTCATTTCCACCAGCTTCTATCATCATAACTCTTTCTTTTGTAGCACATACAGTTAACTGCATTATGCTCTCTTCTCTCTCTTTAGATGTTGGGTTTAATATAAACTCTCCATCTATTAAACCTACTTGAACTGCTGCAACTGGTGTTGTAAAAGGTATTGATGATAAGCAAAGTGCCATAGAGGCTGCATTTATGGCAAGTATTTCTGGCAAATTATCCTTTTCTACTGATACTACAGTACATACAACTTGAACATCATTCCTATATCCTTTTGGAAATAATGGTCTTATTGGTCTATCTACAGCTCTTCCGTTTAATATAGCTTTATCTGTTGGTCTACCTTCCCTTTTTATAAATCCTCCAGGTATTTTTCCTACAGAATATAATCTTTCTTCGTATTCAACGGATAATGGGAAGAAATCTATTCCTTCTCTTGGCTTTTCTGATGCATTGGCATTTGTTAATATTACAGTATCTCCATAACTCATTAAAATAGCTGCATTTGATAACATTCCTAGTTTTCCAAACTCAACCTTCATAACTCTTCCTGCTATATTAACTTCTAGTGTTTTATCCATTAAAATACCTCCTTTCGATACTTAACAAAATATTTCTAAAATAATAGAGCGGCATAACCGCTCTAATAAATTATCTTCTTAATCCTAAATCTTTAATTATAGCTCTGTATCTTTCTATATCTTGTGCTGAAAGATAGTTTAATAATCCTCTTCTTTGACCTACCATCATTAAAAGACCTCTTCTTGAGTGATGATCTTTTTTGTGGAATCTTAAATGATCTGTTAAAGAATTTATTCTTTCAGTTAATAACGCTATTTGAACTTCTGGAGAACCAGTATCTCCTTCGTGTCTTCCATATTTAGCTATTATTTCTTGTTTTCTTTCTTTATCCATTGTCTATACCTCCTAAAAATTATCCCCTATATCCAAGAAATAAGACGGCACCCTTATATCTTAGAATTAGGTTCTATATGATTATATCAAAAGTGATTTTACTTGTAAACTAAGTTTTACAAATTTGTACTCTTACTTTGATGTTTAGCAAAAGATTTATCTTTTTCAAGTTGTATTTTAAGTTCCTCTAATCCTGAAAACTTTTTTTCATCCCTTATTCTATCTATAAAATAAACCTTTATAGTTTCTCCATAAATATCCTCATTAAAATTTAATATATATGTTTCTATAGTTGTATTCTTGCCATTTACCGTAGGATTATTCCCAACTGATGTAATTCCTTTATATATTTTCCCTTGAACTTCTACATTTGTGTAATAAACTCCCATTTTAGGAATTAACATATTATCTAAAGTCTTTAGATTAGCCGTTGGGAACCCTATAGTTCTTCCAAGTCTTCTTCCCCCTACAACTTCTCCTCTTAAAACATACTCTCTTCCAAGCATTTCATTTGCCTTTTTAATCTCTCCTAAAGATACTAATTTTCTTATCTTAGTTGAACTTACAATCTCATCTTTAATCGTATATGCTTTCTTTATATACAGCTCAAAATTAAACTTTTTACTAAGGTCTTTTAAAAGATGTAAGTCTCCTTCATTTTTATATCCAAATCTATAATTAAAGCCAACCACTATACCTTTTACGTTAAATTCATTTACTAAATTTTGAATAAAATCCTCTGGACTTAATTTCATTAATTCATTATTAAATTCCCTTAAACATAAAATATCTACTCCAAGTTCTTCTAATACCTCTTCTTTTGTTTTATTATCAATTAATATTCTAGGAGTTTTATTCTTATCAATAACACTTAATGGATGATTCCTAAAAGTATATACCATACTTTTCCCCTTATTTTCTTCTGCTAAATTCACAATTTCATCTATAAGAAGTGTATGCCCTCTATGCACTCCATCAAAACTACCTAGAGCAACATATATACCTTTAGACATCTCTTCATTTAATTTATCACCAATTAAAATCATAAGTTACTCCTTTAATTACTATTTTCTATAAGTAGCTTTTCTATCTTAAATCCACTATCGTCTTTTTTTCCAAGACCTATAAAAAATCCTAAATCATCATAAACCCTATACAATTTATTACTATCTATTATATCCCCCGAAAGCCTCTTATCATAAACCTTTACCCCGTTTATTAATAGCTTTGTAAAACTACTCTTTATAACTATTTTATCAAATTTGGATAAAGCATCTTCAATAGAAATAATATATTTTTTTATATTATCTTCATTTAGATCTTCTATATTAACTCCATTATCTAAAGTAAAAGATCCATTTTTTATACGACACAGTTTCGTCATTGTTGCTCCAACATTTAGTCTTTCTCCAATATCGAAACAAAGGCTTCTTATATAAGTTCCTTTAGAGCAATAAACATCCATAGATATTTCATCTTCTATCTTTATATTTTCAATTTTATATATAGTAACATCTCTAGCTCCTCTTTCTACC
Source organism: uncultured Sarcina sp. (assembly GCA_963559995.1). Classification (GTDB taxonomy): domain Bacteria; phylum Bacillota; class Clostridia; order Clostridiales; family Clostridiaceae; genus Sarcina. The sequence goes on along the minus strand of CAUWNL010000057.1, from coordinate 10,587 downwards.
TCTATTCCTTTTCTAGCAAGTTCATAAAGTCTTACGCCATTTTGCTTTAAAGCAGAATACATAGGGGGTATTTGTTTTATATTTCCTATAAATCCCAAAATAACCTTTTTTACTTCTTCTTTAGTTATATTAGAAGTATCCTTTTCTTTTATAACTTTTCCCTCTAAATCATAAGTATCGGTAACTATTCCAAGCTTAAATGTTACTCTATAAGCTTTTTCATTTTCCATCATATAATCTATTATCTTTGTAGCTTTTCCAAGACATACAGGAAGAACTCCTGACGCCTCTGGATCTAATGTGCCAGTATGTCCCACCTTTTTTTCCCTTGCTATTTTTCTGACCCTTGCTACAACATCAAAGGATGTCATTCCAGTATTTTTTATAATATTTATTACTCCATTCATTTTATCAGCTCTTCCTCTAAAAGTTTAACTATTATGTCCTTTGCTTCATCGATAGTTTTATCTTTTATTAAGGCGCCAGCAGCTTTAATATGACCACCACCACCCAATCTTTCAGCTATATTTCTAACATCTAAATCCTCTTTAGATCTTAAACTTATCTTTATTCCAATATCTGATTCTTTTAAAAGAACTGATCCTTCAACACCTTTTACTTGATTTCCCATTGAGATTATATCAGATGAATCTTTAGAATCAACTTTAGTTTTTTCGAGCATATCTTTTGTAACCCTCATTAAAACTATCTTACCATTACATATAAGTTCCATATTAGAAAGAACTAATGCTATTAATTTTAATTTTTCATAGGATCTATTATCAAATACTTTTCTGTGTATTTCTTCATGATTTAAACCTTTCTCTATTAGATCACCAGCTATATAATGAGTAACCTTCGTTGTATTTGAATATTTATAAGAGCCAGTATCAGTCATAAGAGATGTGTATATACATGTAGCTATATCATTATTTATCTCTACATTTAAACTTAACAAAAGTTCATAAATTATCTCAGCAGTAGCTGCTGCCTTAGAATTTACATAATTTATCCTCCCATACTTATCATTTGATAAATGATGGTCTATATTTACTATAGTTCCTGTAAACTCCTCCAAATCTGCTGATATTCTTTCATAATTTCCACAATCAACTACTATAACACAATCAGTTTTTTCTGTTGGTTTTACTACTTCTCCAGTTATTTCTCCACTATAAGGCAGAAAGCCTAGGTTATCTCCAACTATATCTTTAGAGATAACATAAGCTTCTTTCCCATAGTTTCTGATACCTTGAAGAAGTGCAAGAGCACTACCTAAGGCATCTCCATCTGGAGAAACATGATATGTTATAGCAATTTTTTTACTACTATCTATTATATCCTTAATGTCTTTAAACATTTTATTTCTCCCTAATTTTTTGTAATAGACTATCTATATACATTCCTTTATCTATTGAATTGTCTAATTCAAAAATAACCTCTGGTGTATATCTTAAATTTATTTTATGACCTAATTCTTTTCTAACAAAGCCAGCTGACCTTTTAAGGGCATCAAAAGACTTTTCTTTTTCTTCTTCATTATTAGAAAATACACTAACAAAAACCTTAGCATATCTCAAATCCTTAGTAACAGATACATTAGTAACAGATACCATAGCTGTAAGTCTTGGATCTTTTATATTATTTCTAATAATATCACTTATCTCTTTTTTAACCTCTTCGTTAATTCTACCACCTCTATAGTTAGCCATATAAATCACTCCTTAAATTCTAAAGTTCTTTTCTCTTTATAGCTTCCATAGTATAAGCTTCTATTACATCTCCCTCTTTTATGTCGTTAAACTTTTCAAGACTAAATCCACATTCATATCCTGCATTTACTTCTTTAACGTCATCTTTGAATCTCTTTAATGAAGCTAATTTTGAATCTAGTATAACTATATTATCTCTGATAAGTCTAACATCAGCATTTCTTACAAGCTTACCTGTTAAAACATATCCTCCTGCTATTGTACCCACATTTGAAATTTTAAATGTATTTCTAATTTCAGCAGTTCCTAAAATAACTTCTTTATATTCTGGGTCTAACATACCTATCATAGCAGATTTTACATCCTCTATCGCATCATATATTATTCTGTAAGTTTTAACTTCAACACCATCTTTTTCCGCTAAAACTACAGCACTGTTTTCAGGCCTTACGTTAAATCCTATAACTATCGCATTTGAAGCTGATGCAAGTGTTATATCAGTTTCTGTTATAGCACCTACTGCACTATGGATTACCCTTACCTTAACATCATCTGTACTAAGTTTTTCTAAAGACCCTCTTATAGCTTCTATAGATCCCTGAACATCTGCTTTTATTATTACAGATAATTCCTTAACTTTACCTTCTTTTATTTGACTATAAAGATCTTCTAAAGACACCTTATGTGCTGAATTAAAGTTTTCTTGTCTTTCCTTTTCACGTCTAACTTCTGCCATTTGTCTTGCAGTTTTTTCATCTTTAACAACAGTAAACCTATCTCCTGCTGCTGGAACATCTGAAAGTCCTAATACTTCTACTGGTATAGATGGACCTGCACTCTTTATTTTTTTACCTGCATCATCAAACATAGCTCTTATTCTTCCATAAGTTGAACCAACTATTATTGAATCCCCAGAATGTAAAGTACCATTTTGAACTAAAAGGGATGCAACAGCTCCTCTACCTTTATCTAATTTAGCTTCTATTACTGTTCCTTTACCTTTTCTTGCTGGATTTGCTTTAAGTTCCAACATTTCAGCTGTTAAAACAACCATTTCAAGTAAAGTATCAATATTTAAGTTTTGCTTAGCTGATACTGGAACTGCAATTACATCTCCACCCCAGTCTTCAACAACTAAACCATGCTCTGTTAACTCTTGTTTTATTCTATCTTGGTTTGCACCTTCTCTATCTATCTTGTTAATAGCAACTATCATAGGAACATTTGCAGCTTTACAGTGATTTATAGCTTCAACTGTTTGTGGCATTATTCCATCATCTGCAGCAACTACTAATATAACTATATCAGTAATTTGAGCTCCCCTCGCTCTCATTGCTGTAAAAGCTTCATGTCCTGGTGTATCTAAAAATGTTAGCTTTTGACCATTTATATCAACAGTATAAGCACCTATATGTTGAGTTATTCCACCAGCTTCAGTATCTGTAACCTTAGCTTTTCTTATAGCATCTAAAAGTGATGTTTTTCCATGATCAACGTGTCCCATTACAGTTATTATAGGTGGTCTGCTTTCTAAATTTTCATCTTCAATTTCTTCCTCATCAAAATGTTCTTCTAAAGTAGAATCATCTTCCTTTATATAAGCTGAAATTTCATATTTTTCTGCAACTTTTTTAGCTGTTTCAAAATCTATTTCTTGATTCATTGCAGCCATAACACCTAAGAACATTAACGTTTTTATTACCTCATTAGCAGGTTTATTTATTTTTTCTGCTAATTCTTTAACTGTTATAGTTTCACCAATTTCTATAACTTCTACATCAAGTATTTGTTTTTCTTCATCTTGATTATTTTTTCTTTTTCTTCTATCTTTTTTTATCTTACCGACTTCTTTATTTAAAATATCCTCATATTCATCTACAATAGTTTTTGAAGTTAATTCTGCTAATCTTCCTTCATTTCCTTCTAGAAGTTCCTTTATAAGTTCTGCATCCTCATCCTCTATAACGCTCATATGATTTTTAACTTCAATATTAAACTCATCTTTTAATACTTCTATAAGGTCTTTACTAGGTACATTTAACTCTTTAGCTAGTTCATATAATCTTAGTTTTGACATATATCCACCTCCGAAAATTTAAAATGAATTAGTTATTTTCATTATAGGATTTTAGTTTATTTGCCATATTTAAATCAGTTATAGCTATAATATTTAATTCATCTTTTCCTACACTATATCCAAGTTCCTCTTTAGAATACTTATTTATATAAGGAATGCTATACTTCTCACAATATTTTAGGAATCTCTCTTTAGTACGCTCAGATACATCATCTGATAATATTATAAGATGTATCTTTCTCTTTCCTAAAGCTTCTTCACATTTATTGTAACCTTCTAAAATATTACCTGACCTTTTAACTAATCCTAAAAAACTTAAAAACTTATTCATTTAATATCTCTTCCTTTAATTTATTGTATATATCTTCTGATATATTTGTTTGAAGATTTTTGTTTAATCTTTTTGCTTTAAAAGCTTTTTCTAGGCACTCAATATTCTTACAAACATAAGCCCCTCTTCCTGATTTTTTCCCTGTTAAATCAACTAAAACTTGATCTTCATTAGTCTTTACAACTCTTATAAGTTCCTTTTTAGGCTTCATCTCCATGCATCCATTGCACATCCTCATAGGAATTTTTCTAACTTTCACAGACTCACCTCCTAAAGCAAAAGACTATTCTTCATTATCTTCTAAAGCCATTTCTTCACTTTCAGCTTTAGATTTACTTTTTATATCAATTTTCCATCCTGTAAGTTTAGCAGCTAATCTTACGTTTTGTCCTTCTTTTCCTATAGCTAATGATAATTGAGAATCATCAACTATAACCTTAGCTGATTTATTTTCTTCATCTATAGTAACATCTATAACTTTAGCTGGGCTTAATGCATTTGATATATACTCTTCTGGTAATTTACTCCATTTTATTATATCTATCTTTTCATTTTTAAGTTCATTTACTATGTTTTGAACTCTGATTCCTTTAGGACCTACACAAGCCCCCATAGCATCTACTGCTTCATCATTAGAATGAACTGCTATTTTTGTTCTAGAACCTGCTTCTCTTGAAATACTCTTAATTTCAACTATTCCTTCATATATTTCTGGAACTTCAAGTTCAAAAAGCCTTTTAACAAGACCTGGATGTGTTCTTGAGCAAAGCACTGATGCACCTTTTGATGTTTTCTTAACTTCTACTATATAAAGCTTAAGCTTTTCATTAAATACATAGTTTTCTCCTGGCATTTGCTCATTTGGCCCTAAAATAGCTTCTATTCTCCCTAAGTTAACAAAAACATTTCCCTTATCTTTTCTTATAACTGTTCCTGTCATAATATCGAATTCTTTTTCTGCAAACTCATTGTATATTATATTTCTTTCAGATTCTTTAATTCTTTGGATTACCATTTGTTTTGCAAGTTGTGCTGCAACTCTTCCAAAGTTTTTTGGAGTAACTTCAATTTCTGCAACATCGTCTAATTGAAATATTGGATTTATTGCTTTTGCGTCTTCTAAACTTATTTCTGTTATATCGTCAAAAACTTCTTCAACTACAAGTTTTTGAGCAAATACTTTTATCTCTCCTGTTTTTGGTTCTCTCTTTACATTTACGTTTTGAGCTGCTACTCCTGCATTTGAATAATTTTTCTTATATGCTGCAATTATAGCTTCATCAATAGTTTCTAATAATGATTCTGCACTTATTCCTTTTTCTTTAACTATTTCACTTAATGCTCCTAGAAATTCTTCATTCATTTTTAATAATCCTCCTTAAATTATATTTCACCCTCTAGATTAGCACTTTTTATTTTATCTTTAGGAACATTAATCTCGTTTCCTTCAATCTCTAGTACTATTACATCTTCTTTAACTTCTTTTAATATACCTTTGATACTCTTATTTCCATCTATTGCCTTTGTAAAAATAACTTTTATCTCATTATCTAAAAATTTATTAAAATGTTCATCTTTATATAATTTTCTATTTAGACCTGGAGATGATACTTCTAAATAATATGGGTCCTTTATAGGATCTTTTTCATCTAAAAGTTCACTTATTCTTCTACTTACAGCTTCACAATCACTTAATGAAATTCTACCATTTTCTTTGTCTATGTACAATCTTAAATAATATTCATTATTTTCTTTTACATATTCTACATAGTAAAGTTCATAATTTAAATCATTTACTATAGGTAAAAACATCTCTTCTAAGTCTAAAAGAAATTGCTCTTTAATCACTATACTTGTGCCTCCTTATTAAGTTTTATTTATTATATCCAATTTAAGAATATATAAATCAAGAGTATGGAAAAACGCAACTTATTATAGTTGCGTTACAAACAGAAAGAGCGGGTTTTGACCCCACTCCTTAACTTTCTAATAGTAAAAACTTATATTATTATAGTATCATAGTTAACTTTACATTACAAGGCATTTTTAAAATTAACCAAATAAACTTAACTGATTACTCTCTTGCATTCCTTTTAAGCATCCATGTATTGTTAAAGTTTCTATTACTGTCTTAGAGACTTTAGCCCTTATTCTTAAATCTTCTTTTGATATAAATTCTCCATGTTGTCTGCATTCAACAATACTCTTAGCTGCATTTTCTCCAACTCCTTGAAGTGCATTTATAGGTGGTCTTATACCCTCTTCTTCTATTTTAAACTTAGTAGCTTCTGATTTGTAAATATCCACCTTTAAGAATTTCAATCCCCTTTTATACATTTCAAAAGACAATTCCAAAATAGTTAAAAGCCCTTTATCTTTTTGTGTTAAATTGTTTCCTAAAGAATATAATTCATCCATTTTATTTTTTATAGCTTTTTCTCCTTTACAAATAAGCTCAGCATCAAAATCATCAGCTCTTACTGAAAAGTATGTTGTATAGTACGCTGCTGGATAATACACTTTAAAATAAGCTATTCTAACTGCCATCATAACATAAGCTACTGCGTGACCTTTAGGAAACATGTATTTTATTCTTTTACATGATTCAATATACCAGTCTGGTACATTATTTTCCTTCATTATCTTTTCATCATCTTCACTTAACCCCTTACCCTTTCTAACCTTTTCCATTATAGTAAAGGACATTTTAGGCGGAACCCCTTGATACATAAGATATACCATTATATCATCTCTTGTAGCTATACAATCTTTTAATGTAGTATATCCTTCCTTTATAAAATATTGTGCATTATTAAGCCATACATCTGTTCCATGAGAAAGCCCAGATATTCTCACCAAATCTGCAAAGGACTTAGGTTGCGTATCTAGAAGCATTTGCCTTACAAATTTTGTTCCAAACTCAGGAAGTCCATAACTTCCAACTTCACACTCTAATTCTTCTTTAGTTACTCCTAATGCATCTGGTTTTGTGAAAAGACTTATTACTTTCTCATCATTTAATGGTATAGTTTTTGGATTAACTCCTGTTAAGTCTTGAAGCATCCTTAAAACTGTAGGATCATCATGCCCTAATATATCAAGTTTTAACAGTCTACCACTTATAGAATGATAATCAAAATGAGTAGTTACAATATCTGATGTTGGATCATCTGCTGGTCTTTGTATAGGGCAAAAATTAAATATTTCATTATCATTTGGTACAACCATTATTCCACCTGGATGTTGCCCTGTTGTTCTTTTTATACCTGTGCAACCAATAGTCAGTCTTTCTATCTCTGCATTAGATACTACTTTTCCCCTCTCTTGAAGATATTTCTTAACAAATCCATAAGCTGTTTTTTCAGCTACTGTTCCAATAGTTCCCGCCTTAAAAGTATATCCTTTACCAAATAAAACCTCTGTATACTTATGGACTACACCTTGATATTCTCCTGAGAAATTTAAATCTATATCAGGTTCCTTATCACCTTCAAAACCTAAGAATGTTTCAAAAGGTATATCATGGCCATCTTTTATATACTCAGCCCCACAATCTGGGCACTTTTTATTAGGTAGATCTGCTCCTGAACTTACAGAACCGTCTAAGAAAAACTCTGATTTTTTACAGTTAGGACACACATAGTGTGGTGGAAGACCATTAACCTCTGTAATTCCAGACATAGTAGCTACAAAGGAAGAACCAACAGATCCCCTTGAACCTACTAAATATCCATCCTCTAAAGATTTTGCAACTAATTTTTGCGCTATAAGATAAAGCACTGCATAACCATTATTTATTATAGAGTTTAATTCTTTATCTAACCTCTTTTGAACAACTTCTGGTAAGTTCTCTCCATAAATAGAATGAACTTTTTCTAAGGTCATATTTCTTATATCATCTTCTGCTCCCTCTATTTTAGGGGGATAAGTTTCATCTGGAATAGGTTTAATTTTATCTACCATATCAGCTATTTTTTGAGTATTGTAAATAACCACTTCCTTTGCAATATCTTTTCCTAAGTATGCAAACTCTTTAAGCATTTCATTTGTCGTTCTAAGATATAAGGGAGCTTGATTATCTGCATCACTAAACCCTTGCCCTGCCATAATTATTTTTCTAAATATCTCATCTTGAGGATTTAAAAAGTGAACATCACAAGTTGCAACAGTTAGCTTATTCATTTCTTTTCCAAGTTTATAAATTTTTTTATTTATTTCTTGAAGTTCCTCTTCATCTTTAACACTACCATTTCTTATAAGGTGAGCATTATTGCCTATTGGCTGTATCTCTAAATAATCATAAAAAGATGCTATTTCCTTAATTTCTTCATCTGATTTTCCCTCTAAAACTGCTTTATAAACCTGCCCAGCTTCACAGGCTGTACCAATTATAAGTCCTTCTCTATATTCATTTATAACGCTCTTAGGAAGTCTTGGTCTTTTAAAAAAATACTCTAAATGAGCCTTTGATATTAATTTATATAGATTCTTAAGTCCCACTTGATTTTTGGCAAGTATTATTATGTGATATGTTGGTTGTTTTTTTATATCAACATTACTTAAAAATTCTTTGTTTAAAGATTTTATATCATAAATATCCTTTTCTTCTTGTAATTTTTTAAGGGATATTAAAAGTATATCAGCAGTTGCTTTAGCGTCATCCACTGCTCTATGATGATTTTCTAAACTTACACCTAAATGTTTAGCCACTGTATTTAGCTTAACACGCTTTAGTTCAGGATATAAAAATCTAGCTAAAGGTACTGTATCCATTACTGGGTTTTTTAATTCCCTAAGATTTAAATTTTGAATATTTTTATTTATAAAAGACATATCAAAGTTAGCATTATGAGCTACTATAACACTTTCCCCTATAAACTCTACAAATCTTGGCAAAATTTCATCTATAGTAGGTTCATTTTCTACCATATCATCTGTTATTCCAGTAAGTTAAATTATTTTATAAGGAATTGAATCCTTTGGATTTACAAAAGCACTAAATTTATCTACTATCTCTCCATCTTTAATTTTTACAGCACCAATTTCTATTATCTTATCATTTTTGCTTGAAAATCCCGTAGTTTCTATATCAAATACTACAAATTCATCTGTAAACTTCGACTCATTTTCATTTATTACTATTGGAGTTCCATTGTCAACCAAATAACCTTCTACTCCATATATAACTTTTATATTATTTTTTTTAGCTGCAATTTGTGCATCTGGAAAAGCTTGCACTACACCATGGTCTGTTATAGCAATTGAACTATGGCCAAATTTTGCAGCCTTTTCAATTATTTTACCTACATTTGTTATTCCATCCATACTAGACATATTAGTATGAAGATGAAGCTCCACCCTCTTTTCTTCTGATGTATCTGTTCTTTCTGTTCTAGTCATTTTGAATATATCCCTTGCCATTATAACTACTTCTTTAGCATAAGGGTCCATTATGGCCTCTCCACGAACTTTACAATAAAGACCTTTTTTAATATTTTCTAAAACAGTTTCTTGATCTTTTGGCTTTAAAAAGCATTTAACAGCTATAGAACTGCTATAATCAGTTATGAAAAATGTTAATATTATTCTTCCTGTCCTAGTTTCAAATATTTCCGTTTTAAACACTTCACCAACTACAGCAACTATCCCTGATGTATCATTTATAGTTTCAATTAAAATAGGTTCATCTTTGATATTTCTTCCTAGAATATTATTTTCATTTTTAGGTTCCTTTTTTTCTTCATAATTGTATTTTTGTCTTTTATTTTCTTGTTTTACTTCTTTAGGTTTATCTTTTTTAACTTCTGTATTTGATAATACCTTTTGTACTATTTCAATATTTTCATTTGTTTTTACCTCTTCATAATTCTCCATTCTTAATGTCTCATCATATTTAAAGTTAATATTTACATTAAGACCAAATAGTGCTTTAATATTATTTTTAATTTGTAATTCTATATCTTTCTTTTTTACAAACTCACATAAAAACTCTATAAAACATAATAGTAATATAGAATTATCATTAATTATCTTTTTAGAGTCCATTAAAATACCTTTTAAAATCGGATGTTTTTTCATTATAGAACCTACTATATCTAGCCAGTGTTTATCTAAAACTTCGTCTATTGATAAATTTGATGCGTCTATATAACACATTATCTCTACCACTACATCCATATTTAAAGTATCTAATATATATTTTTTTATGAAATCTTCCTGTTCTTTTGAAATCTCATTCTTAGATTTTATTAATATTCTTAAAATACTATTTCTTTTTAAAAGTTGGAATTTCTCTATAGAAAACTCTAAATCCTCTAATTCCTCTTTGGACTTTAATGATTTATTTATTTTTTTTATAAATTCCTTGCCCAAAATTAAATCCTCCTCTTAAATCCTTTGTAAATATTATAAAGAAGGGATATCCCTTCTTTATTTTAAAGTGTTTCTATAATTTTTATAAGTTCTTC
>CAUWNL010000056.1:0-17587 GCA_963559995.1 uncultured Sarcina sp. | reverse complement strand
AAAATCCTGCGATGCTAACACATCGTACCGGTTCGATTCCGGTCTTCGGCACCAAAACTCATCTAAAATTTAGATGAGTTTTTTTGTGCTTTAAATTATAAATATTTATATTTAAGGAATATTTATGTCATGAAATAATATTTTATAGATTCGTTTTATGTAGAATGATATACAAAAATATAAAAATACAAATATAGAGACAGAAATGTGTCTTACGAAAATAGAAAAAAAATACATATATTTATATAAAAATATAGCTTATATTGGTATAATATAATTACAATTAATGGAAAAGAGGGGATTGTATGCAATATGGAGCTAAAGTTAATAATTATGTGAACAACAAAAATTCTATATTAAAAAATAGTAGTTATGCTATTGTAAACTTTATTTTATATTTTATTATAGGATTACTAATAAGTAGGGTTAACATAGATATGAGCTTTGGCGGTTTTAATAGTTTAGCACCTTTTGGAATAGCATATTCTTTATCAGTAATAGGAAAAGATAAAAAGACATTCTATTTTGCTTCTTTAGGAATATTTTTAGGGTATATAAGTCTTTTTAATAAAATAAAAGAATTTCCTTTGTATTTAATAATATTAATGCTAATAATTATTTTACAAACTGCCAATGTGAGTATAATTAATAAACAAAAAATAAAATTAAGTTTTTTAATTATATTTTTAACCATCTTATCATATGGAATATTTATAACTAAAACTGACCTTATAACAAATTTGATTATATCTTGTATAATTTCAGGGCTTATCTATCCTATATATTTTATGATGAGTTATAGTATAAGATGTATAGATAATATTTATAATCAGCATATTTTTAATAGTAATGAAATTATAACTCTTGGATTAGTTGTAGGATTATTAATAGTTGGTATAGGAGAACTTTCATTATTTGAAGTTAGATTTAGAAATATAATGTCATTATTATTTGTAATTACTTTAGCCTATGGAACTAATTATAACATGGGGGCTTGTATAGGTTCTGTTATGGGAATTATTTTAGGATTTGTTTCAGGGAATTTACCTTTATATGTTGCAATATACAGTTCGTGCGGTCTTATAGCAGGAATATTTAAAGAAACAGGAAAGGTGCTTACATTTTTATCCTTCAATATAATGTATCTCATAATAAATATGTATTGTAACACATTAACTAGAGGTGGCATGATAGAAAGCTTAGTTGCAACAGTAGTGTTTATTTTAATTCCTAAAAAAATTTATAAATCAGTATTTTTAGAAATAAGTGATAATAAAAAAATAGATAAATATAGTGAAGATTGCTTTAATAAGGTTAAGGAAGATTTTATAGCGAAAACAAGGAATCTAACAGATATTTTGGGAGCAATTGGAAATATATTAAGTTATAGAGATACTGATAGCGACAAGAATTTTTTAAAAAATAAGTATAATACTTTAATAGATGATATATCAGAAAAGACATGCGCAAATTGTGAAAGAAAACTTGTTTGTTGGAAAAGTGAATTGAATTTAACTTACAACGCTTTCACTAGCTTTATAGATAATTATGAGGATAAGAGTGGAATATTTCCTGAAGAACTTGAAAAGAAATGCCTTAAAAAATATACTTTAATAAAAAACTTAGATGGGGCTATGTCTGTTTATAGAGTTAATGAAAACTTAAGAAAAAGATTAATGGAAGGACGTGAATTGTTATCTAACAATATAAATAATATGGCATTAACAATAGATGAGATTATAGATGATTTTGACAGGGAATTAAATATATTAATAGATACAGAAAAGGATGTAAAAACGGCACTAAGTAGAGAGGGAATAGTATATAATGATGTTTTATGCTATAACGATAAATATGGAAGACTTAATATAAAAGTTCAGTTAGATAACTTTAATCAAATGCAGATTTGCCAGTATATTTTACCTATAATAAACAGTGCGGTGGGAAAATCTATGTGCCTTTGTGAAGATGGATTTGGAGTTAATAAGATAACTAATAGGTGGGAAGCTTCCTTTGAAGAGGAACCTAAATATAAAGTAATATCTTATGCAGTATCAGATAAAAAGTTTGATGAAGAATATACAGGAGATTCATATAGTAATGGAAAAACAAAAGATGGAAGCTATATAATGGCAATATCAGACGGTATGGGTTCAGGAAGAGAAGCTGGAGCAGAGAGTAAAATGGCTGTTGAAATTATGGAGAAGTTTATGGAGCTTGGATTTGATGATATGACAGCTATAAATACTATAAACTCTATAATTGGAATTAAATTTGATGAAGAAGAAAAATTTGCTACTTTGGATATGCAAAAGATAGATTTATATAGTGGTAAAATTAAATTCATGAAAGTTGGTGCCGTTGAGAGTTTTATAAAAAGAAAAAATAATATTGAGGTTATAAATTCAAATTCATTACCTTTTGGAGCTTTAGATAAAGTTGATATAGATATAGTTGAAAAAAGCATAAAAGATGGTGATTTTATAATAAGTATAAGTGATGGGATTTTAGACAATGTAAAAAATAGTTCCTTTGATATAAGTTGGCTAATTAAATTTTTAGAAAACTCTAATAGCAAACAGCCTAAAGATTTAGCTATTGAAATATTAAAGAAAGCTAAGTTATTTAATGACGGAAAAGCTAAAGATGATATGACAGTAATTGTATCTAAAATTATGATAAATAGATAGTGAAGATGTTATAATTATCACAGTAAAAGTCTACAATATGATAATAGGGTAAAACTAAAATAGTATTTTAACAGCCTAAGGAAAATGTATTCTCAGTTTACTATAAAAACTAATTTATAATTTTAAGTAAAGGACTAATATGCTATAATGTTATAAGATTGAATTTATATATGGAGTGTGTTTAGTGGTGAAAAATAAAGTTTTAAGTTTTATAAAAGAAAACTCCATGATTTATGATAAGGATAAAATATTAGTAGCTTTATCAGGAGGTCCAGATTCTGTTTGTCTTTTAAATATTTTAAAGGAGTTAGAGAATACGTTAGATGTAAAAATATATGCAGCTCATGTCAATCATTGTCTAAGAGGAGAAGCTGCTTTAGAGGATGAAAACTATTGTTTAAATCTTTGTGAAACTCTTAATATTCCTTGTTGTGTAAAAAGAGTTAATATTGAAAAGTTATCAAAAGATAGAGGCGTGTCAACTGAAATGGCAGGGAGGGAAGCTCGCTATGAATTTTTTGAGGAACTAATGAAAAAACTAGATATAGATAAAATAGCTATAGCACATAATGCTAATGATCAAGCAGAAACTGTTATAATGAGAGCTATTAGAGGAACTGGTATAGAAGGGTTAGTTGGAATAAAACCAATTAGAGATAACAAATACATAAGACCTATTTTATGCTTAACAAGGGAAGAAATTGAGACATATTGCCTAAATAAAGGTTTAAATCCTCATATTGATGCAACTAATTTAGAAGAGATTTACTCTAGAAATAAGATAAGATTAAAAGCTATACCATATATAGAAAAGAATTTCAATAAAGAAGTTATTTTTGCATTAAATAGACTAGCTTATAGTTGTAGAAAAGATATGGAGTTAATTGACAGTATAGTGGAAGAAAAATACAACCAATATTGCATTACAGAAAAAAAATATATTATTGTTAAAAATGAGGCTTTTACTGAAATGGAAGCTATAATTACAAGAATAATTAGAAAAGCTTTAATGGATGTTAGTTCAAAATTTAATAATTTTGAAATGAAACATATACAGGATATAATAAAACTCCAAAAAGGAAGTACTGGTAAACAGATAAATATAACTAATAAAGTCTTGGCTATAAATGAATATGGAAATATAAAATTAAAAGTAGATGATATAGAAGAAATATATGGAAATGAAATAAGCATTTCTAAAAAAGATATAGAAAATAACGATTTATGCTATGCAAAAAAGGATTTTACTTTTAAAATATATAATAAAGATAATTTTAATGGCTTTATTGATAGTAATTTTATAAAAATATTTGATATATCTAATGTTTCTAATATCACTATAAGGAATAGACGAAATGGAGATAAAATAGTGCCATTAGGAATGAAAGGTACTAAAAAGATAAAAGATATATTAATTAATGCTAAGATTCCTAAAGATTTAAGAGATAATATACCATTAATATTATTTGATGATGAAGTAGCTTGGATTTTAGGACTAAAAACTAGTGATAAATTTAAAGTTACTAAAGATACTAAAACATTTTTAGAAATAAGATTTAGTGGAAAGGGATATGATTATGAAGAGTATTACAAATGATATTAAAGAAACTCTTTATTCAGAGGATACTATACTAAAAAGAGTAAGAGAGCTTTCAGAGGAAATATCAAAGGACTATCAAGGAAAAGAATTGGTAATAGTAGGGATTTTAAAGGGTTCCGTAATATTTACTTCTGACCTTGTAAAACATATAGAGATACCTTGTTCTTTAGATTTTATGGCAGTATCTAGCTATGGAAATTCTAGTCAAAGTTCAGGTGTTGTAAGAATATTAAAGGATTTAGACCAGGATATAGAGGGCAAACATGTTCTTATTGTAGAAGATATAGTAGACACAGGGATAACCTTAAGTTATCTTTTAGAATACTTAAATGCAAGAAAGGCTTCTAGTATAGAGATAGTAGCGTTACTAAATAAAAGGGCTAGAAGAAAATCAAATATAGAAGCTAAATATATAGGATTTGAGGTTCCAGATGAATTTATTGTAGGATATGGTATAGATTATAGTGAAAAATATAGAAATCTTCCATTTATAGGGATATTAAAAAGAGAAGTATATGAGAAATAATTAATATGTATTTAATTTAGATGATATATAGAGAGGAGGCATGTGCAATGAGAAAAACATCCAGATTAACTGCGTGGATTGTTGTACTTATAATAATTATAATGGCTGCTGTTACTTTATATAATAGTGGAGATGTTAGTTCAACTATTGGGTACAGTCAATTTGAACAAAGTTGGAGAGACAATCAAGTTGCTACGGCTAATATAAGTGTAGATAAAGACCTAATTTCAGGAACTATGAGAAATGGTTCAAAATATAATGTTATAGTTCCTATTGAAACATTTAATCAATTATTAACAGAGTATTCAAGTACTAATACTGCTACAATTCAGTTTGAACAAACAGGTAGCTCATCAGCATGGATATCAATTATTCCAACAGTGCTTATGGTAGTAGTATTTTTAGTATTTTTCTTTATGATGATGAACCAGTCTCAAGGTGGTGGTGGAAATCGAGGTGTAATGAACTTTGGTAAGAGTAAGGCTAAAATGGCACCACCAAATAGTAATAAGGTTACATTTAAAGATGTAGCTGGTGCGGATGAAGAAAAAGCAGAGCTTGAGGAAATAGTAGATTTCTTAAAGCAACCTAAAAAATATATAGAAATGGGTGCTAGAATACCTAAAGGTGTATTATTAGTTGGGCCTCCGGGAACAGGTAAAACCCTATTAGCTAAAGCAATATCAGGAGAAGCTGGAGTACCATTTTTTAGTATATCTGGTTCAGACTTTGTTGAGATGTTTGTTGGTGTTGGTGCATCAAGGGTTAGAGATATGTTTGATCAGGCTAAGAAAAATGCTCCTTGTATAGTATTTATAGATGAAATAGATGCTGTTGGTAGACAAAGAGGAGCAGGAGTTGGTGGAGGTCATGATGAAAGAGAACAAACTTTAAATCAACTTCTAGTTGAAATGGATGGATTTGGAGTTAATGAAGGAATAATCATGATTGCTGCAACTAATAGACCAGATATATTAGATCCTGCTCTTTTAAGACCTGGTAGATTTGATAGACAAATAGTAGTTGGAGCCCCTGACGTATTAGGAAGAGAAGCTATACTTAGAGTTCACACTAGAAATAAACATTTAGGTGATGATGTAGATTTAAAAGTATTAGCTAAGAGAACTCCAGGATTTACTGGTGCTGACTTAGAAAACTTAACTAATGAAGCTGCTCTTTTAGCTGTTAGAAGAGGAAAAATGACTATTGATATGAATGATATAGAAGAGGCTATAACAAGAGTTATAGCAGGGCCAGAGAAAAAGAGCAGAGTTATGAGTGAGCATGATAGAAAAATCACAGCTTACCACGAAGCTGGGCATGCAGTTGCTATGAGAATGCTTAAATATTCTGATCCAGTTCACGAAATAAGTATAATTCCAAGAGGTATGGCAGCAGGGTATACTATGCATCTTCCTGATGATGAGAGAAGTCATGTGTCTAAGTTAAAATTAAAAGATGATATGGTAGGTCTTTTAGGTGGAAGAGTAGCAGAAAAAATAATATTAGGTGATATAAGCGCTGGTGCTAAGAATGATATTGATAGAACTAGTAGCATTGCAAGAAGTATGGTTATGCAATATGGTATGAGCAGTAAAATAGGTACTATATCCTTTGGAAATGATAATGGTGAAGTATTCTTAGGTAGAGATATGGGTAAGAGTAGCAATATAAGTGAAGAAACAAGTGCTAAGATAGATAGAGAAGTAAAAGCATTTATAGATGAAGCTTATCAAAGAGCAGAAGTTATATTAAGTGAAAATGTAAGCAAACTTCATGCAGTTGCTCAAGCATTACTTGAAAAAGAAAAAATTGATGGGGAAGAATTTGAAAGAATATTTCAAAATTCATAAAAGCAAAAGCAGTTAAGTTTAAACTTAACTGCTTTTGAATTATATTAATAAAAAATAAAATAAAGTTCGTATATATAAAAACTTTAATCTATAAATATATTATTTTATTCGTATAAGCCTTTATTTTTTACAGGAAAATTAATATAATATAAATATGAAAAGTGAAATTTAAATATGATTTATATAAAATATTAAAAAGCGAGGGTGTATTTATGAAAAGTGATATAGAAATAGCTCAAAATGCTAAAATGGAACCAATAGTTAGGATTGCTGAAAAATTAGGATTAATAGAAGATGACATAGAACAATACGGAAAATATAAATGTAAAATATCTTTAGATGTTATGAAGAAAAATGAAAATAAAAAAGATGGAAAACTTATATTAGTAACAGCAATCAATCCTACACCAGCTGGTGAAGGAAAATCAACTGTTACAGTTGGTCTTGGTGATGCTTTTAATAAAATAGGAAAAAAAGCAATTATAGCTTTAAGAGAACCGTCTTTAGGGCCTGTTTTTGGAATTAAAGGAGGTGCTGCAGGTGGCGGAAATGCACAAGTAGTTCCTATGGAGGATATAAACCTTCATTTTACTGGAGATATGCACGCAATAACTTCAGCTAACAATTTATTAAGTGCAGCTATTGACAATCACATCCATCAAGGAAATTTACTTAGAATAGATTCAAGAAGAATTGTTTTTAAAAGAGTTATAGATATGAATGATAGAGCTTTAAGACACATAGTTGTAGGTATGGGTGGTAAAGTAAATGGATTTTTAAGAGAAGATGGATTTAATATAACAGTTGCATCAGAAGTTATGGCAATTCTTTGTATGGCTAAAGATTTGTCTGATTTAAAGGAAAGAATGGGGAATATATTAGTTGCTTATAATTTAGATGGAGAACCAGTATATGCAAAAGACTTAGAAATTCAAGGTGCCATGGCCCTTCTTATGAAGGATGCAATTAAACCTAATTTAGTTCAAACATTAGAAAATACTCCTGCAATAATACATGGAGGACCTTTTGCAAATATTGCCCACGGTTGTAACTCAATAGTTGCTACAAAAATGGCTTTGAAATTAGGTGATTTTGCTATTACAGAAGCAGGATTTGGTGCTGACCTTGGAGCAGAAAAGTTTTTAGACATAAAATGTAGATATGGTAATTTAGCTCCTGAATGTGTTGTTTTAGTTGCCACTGTAAGAGCATTAAAGCATCATGGTGGAGTTAAAAAAGATGAATTAAATATTCCAAATGTTTCTGCTTTAGAAAGAGGAATCAAAAATTTAGAGAAACAAATAGAGAATATAAAAGAGTTTAATATACCAGTAGTTGTTGCAATAAATAAGTTTATAACTGACTCAGAAGAAGAAGTTAGATTTATTGAGAATTTCTGCTTGAACTTAGGGGTAAAAGTTAGTAATATAGAAGTTTGGGAAAAGGGTGGCTTAGGTGGAGTTGATCTAGCTAATAAAGTTATAGAAACCATTAATGAAAAGAAAGCAAATTTTGCTCCAATATATGATATGAATGATTCTATAAAAGATAAAATATTAAAAATAGCTAGAACAATCTATGGTGCAGAAGATGTGACATATACACCTCAAGTTTTAAAACAAATAAGTGAAATAGAAAAATTTAATATGGATAAACTTCCAATATGTATGGCTAAAACTCAATATTCATTATCAGATAATCCAGCTCTTTTAGGTAGACCAGAAGGATTTGATATAAATGTAAAAGAAATAAATGTATCAAATGGAGCAGGATTTATAGTAGTACAAACAGGAAATATAATGACTATGCCAGGACTTCCAAAAGTTCCAGCAGCAAACAGAATGGATATAGATGAAACAGGTAAAATAGCAGGATTATTTTAAAATTAGAATTAATAATCATATTTTATTGATATATTTATAAGTAAGACATGGATTTAAATTTAAAACTTAAATAATAAATCTTATAAGGCTATATTGTTAAAAGCTAAAGTTAACAATATAGCCTTGATTTATCTTTGAAAAAAGTTTAACGGTAGTAACTGTAATGCTTGACAAAACCTTAGTTGTTGTTAAAATTATATTGTTATATAAAGAGGTTAGGTGTTTTCCGACAGCTTATAGGCTGTCTTTAATTATATAAGGTGGTGTAAAAATGATTTTACTTGTAGATGTGGGGAATACTAATATAGTATTGGGGGTCCATAGCAAAAATGAATATATAGCTTGCTGGAGAATATCAACAGATTGTAAAAAAACATCAGATGAGTATTCAATACAAGTTATGCAACTTTTTAATCAACATAAATTAAACCCAGAAGATGTAGAAGGCATAATTGTATCTTCTGTGGTACCAAATGCTATGCATTCTTTAGAAAATATGATAAAGAAATGTTTTAAAAAAGAACCTATAATAGTAGGGCCAGGGATAAAGACAGGTTTAAATATTAAGTATGATAATCCAAAAGAAGCAGGAGCAGATAGAATTGTAAATGCTGTTGCAGCTTTTGAACAATACAGAAGAGAATTAATAATTATAGATTTTGGAACAGCAACAACATATTGTGCTATAACTAAAAATGGTACTTACTTAGGGGGAAGTATTTGCCCAGGAATAATAATATCTTCAGAAGCATTATATGAAAGAGCAGCAAAACTTCCAAGAGTAGAACTTGAAAAACCAAAAAGTATAATATGTAAAAATACAGTTGAGGGTATGCAAGCTGGAATAATATATGGTTACGTAGGGCAAGTTGAGTATATAGTAAAGGCTATGAAAGTTGAAATGAAAGAGTTAGGACATGGAGAACCTTTAGTAATTGCAACAGGTGGATTAGCTAAACTAATATCAGCTGAAACGGATATTATAGATATAGTGGATTCTAAATTAACATTAGAAGGATTAAAAGTACTTTATGATAAAAATAAGGAGTCGTTAAATGCAAATTTCAAATATAACCCTAGAGAATAATGTATTCTTAGCTCCTATGGCAGGTGTTACAGATATCGCTTTTAGGGGCCTTTGTAAAGAAATGGGCTGTGGACTTGTATATACAGAAATGGTTAGTGCTAAGGCATTATATTATGAAAGTGAAAATACAAAAACATTAATGAGAATTGCAGAAGAAGAAAAACCCGTTGCATGTCAAATGTTTGGTAGTGATCCTAAAATAATGTCTTACGTAACAGAAAAATATTTTAATACTAATGATGATATATGTATTATAGACATAAATATGGGATGTCCTGCGCCTAAAATTATTAAAAATGGTGATGGTTCAGCCCTTATGAAAAATCCTAAGTTAGCCTATGAAATAGTTAAAGAAGTAAAGAAATCGTCCATAAAACCAGTTACGGTTAAGTTTAGAATGGGATATGATGAAAATAATATAAATGCAGTAGAGTTTGCTAAAATTATTGAAAGTGCAGGAGCAGATGCAATAGCCGTGCATGGAAGAACAAGAGCTCAAATGTATGAGGGAAAAGCAAATTGGGATATAATAAGACAAGTAAAAGAAGCTGTAAATATTCCTGTAATAGGTAACGGTGATGTATTTAGTGCTGATGATGCTATGGATTTAGTTAAAACAAGTAATTGTGATGGTATAATGATAGGAAGGGGAAGTACAGGAAACCCGTGGATTTTTAAACAAGTTGTTGATAAGCTAAACAATAAAGGAGTTAGATATCCAAAAGCTTGGGAAAAGTTAGATATGTGTATTAAGCATTATAATTTAGCTTTAAAATATGATGGAGAGTATAAAGCTGTAAGGGAAATGAGAAAACATTCAGCTTGGTATATAAAAGGTCTACCAAAATGCACAGATATAAAAAATAAAATAAATTTAGAAACAGATTCTCAAAAAGTTTTACAAATATTAAATGAATATAAAAACATATTAAGAGAAAAAGATGAATAATATGTATCATACAAATATATATGGATATAATTAAATAAAATAGAAAAAATTACAATAAAAGTGTTATGATAAGTTGACATAATCATAGTAAAGATTTATAATGTTTTAAATGCTTGGGAATAATTTGTTCTCAAGTTTTTTAAGGGTTTAAATAAATTTAGAAGTAAATTAGGTTAAATAAATTTTAGATTAAATAATGATTTTAATCGGATTTATAACATAGATAAATTAGGATAATTTTGTAGGAAGGGAAGAAATATTATGAGCGAAAAAAAACATTTAATGACCTATGAAGGTATAAAAAAGTTAGAAGATGAATTAGAGTATCTTAAAACTGTAAAAAGAAAAGAAATAACAGAAAAAATTAAAGTTGCATTAGGTTATGGAGATTTAAGTGAAAACTCTGAATATGATGAAGCTAAGAATGAACAAGCTTTTACAGAAGGAAGAATACTTCAACTAGAAAATATGCTTAAAAACGCAGTTGTTGTTGACGCATCAGAAATATCAACAGATGCTGTAACAGTAGGTTCTATAGTAAAGGTTAAAGATTATGAGTTTGATGAAGAAGTTGAGTATACAATAGTAGGTTCAGCAGAAGCAGACCCAATGAATTTTAAAATCTCTAATGAATCACCAGTTGGAGAAGGCCTTATAGGTAAAAAGGTTGGAGACATAATAGAAGTCAATGTTCCAGGTGGAGTAGCTAAATTTGAAGTATTAGGAATCAGAAGATAATTTATAAAGATAATCATGGAGGTGTGGCAAAATGTCAAATGAAGATATAAATATTCACCAAGAAGATAAGCTTAGTGAACAAGAATTATTAAGAAGACAAAAACTTAAGGATTTACAAGCTGCAGGAAAGGATCCTTTTGATGTATATAAAGTTGAAAGAACTCATTCTTCTGCACAAGTAGTAAAGGGGTTTGAAGAGTTAGAAGGTAAAGAAGTTAAAGTTGCTGGAAGATTAATGTCTAAAAGGGGTCAAGGTAAAGTATTATTTTCAGACATTCATGACAGAGATGGAAAACTTCAATTATTCATAAAAATAGACGCTGTTGGAGAAGAGGCTTTAAAGGAATTTAAAACTTTAGATCTTGGAGATTGGATTGCAGCTACAGGAACAGTATTTAAAACAAAAACAGGAGAAGTTTCTGTAAAGGTTACTTCATTCCAATTAATCTGTAAATCATTAAAACCATTACCAGAAAAATTCCATGGATTAAAAGACCCAGATTTAAGATATAGACAAAGAGAAGTTGATATAATAACCAACCCAGAAGTAAAAACAACTTTCTTAAAGAGAGCTCAAATAATAAAAGGAATTAGAAACTTCTTAGATAACAGAGGATATATAGAAGTTGATACTCCAATTTTAGGAGCTATTGCTGGTGGAGCTGCAGCTAGACCATTTATAACTCATCACAATACATTAGACATAGATATGTATTTAAGAATTGCAACAGAATTACACTTAAAAAGATGTATAGTTGCAGGATTTGAAAAAGTTTATGAAATGGGAAGAATATTTAGAAATGAAGGAATGTCAGTAAGACATAATCCTGAGTTTACATCTATAGAATTATATGAAGCTTATGCAGACTATAATGATATGATGGAAATTACAGAAAACATGGTAGCAGAGGTTTGTACATTAGTTAATGGTACAACTAAAGTTACATATGAAGGAACTGAAATAGACTTCAAACCACCATGGAGAAGATTAACAATGGTAGACGCTGTTAAAGAGTTTGCAGGAGTTGATTTTAATTCAATATCATCAGATGAAGAAGCACAAAAGATAGCTAAGGAGCATCATTTAGAATTTCCTAAAGAATTACAATATGTAACTAAAGGAGAGGTTTTAAATGCTTTATTTGAAGAATATGGAGAAGAAAAACTAATTCAACCAACATTTATAATAGATTATCCAGCAGAAAATTCACCTCTTACTAAAAAGAAAAGAGGAAATGCAGATTTTACTGAAAGATTTGAAGGATTTGTTTACGGCAGAGAATTATGTAACGCATATTCAGAACTTAACGATCCTATAGTTCAAAGAGAAAGATTTGAACAACAAGCAAAACAAAGAGATTTAGGAGACGATGAAGCATACGTAATAGATGAAGAATTTATGAGTGCTTTAGAAACAGGTATGCCTCCAACAGGTGGATTAGGAATAGGTATAGACAGATTAATCATGTTCTTAACTGATTCATCATCAATTAAAGATGTAATATTATTCCCAACAATGAAACCACAAGAAAATAACTAGTACTTTTAAGGATGCTTAAAGATTTAAACTTTAGGCGTCTTTTTTATAAGCTTTTGTTTTAAATGTACAAAATATAATATTGACATATTAGATGTTTTTGATAAAATAAAGACTATAAGTTAATATGCACAGTGATAAAGATTAGTAGTCCTAAAGAATTTTTTAGAGAGATGATGGTAGGTGGAAATCATTAAAGATTTAAGATGAATGGAACTTTTGAGTGCTTTTTAGAAAGTTGAGCTTAGCTAAGAAGGGTGGAACCGCGGAAAATATTTTCGTCCCTTTAAATTTTAGTTAGGTTTTTTTGTTTTTAAAATTAATAATTTTATAAATATATATAAATAAATTAATTGAAATTAATTGGAGGTATAGAAAATGGCAGTAGAAAAGACTATGGATAAAATAGTTGCATTATGTAAAAATAGAGGATTCATATTCCCAGGTTCAGATATTTATGGGGGGCTTGCAAACTCATGGGATTATGGTCCTTTAGGAGTAGAATTTAAAAACAACGTAAAAAAAGCTTGGTGGAAGAAATTCGTTCAAGAGAGCAAATATAATGTTGGATTAGATAGTGCTATCCTTATGAATAAAGAAGTTTGGGTTGCATCAGGTCACATTGGTGGATTCTCAGACCCTCTTATGGATTGTAAAGAATGTAAAGCTAGATTTAGAGCAGATAAACTAGTTGAAGATCATATGACTGCAAATGGAGCAGAAGTAGCATCAGCTGATGGTTGGTCTAATGAACAATTAAAAGAGTATATAGAAAGCAATAACATAGTATGTCCTAAGTGTGGTAAATTAAACTACACGGACATAAGAAAATTCAACTTAATGTTTAAGACATTCCAAGGTGTTACTGAAGATGCTAAGAATGAAATATACCTAAGACCAGAAACAGCTCAAGGTATATTTGTAAACTTTAAAGCAACTCAAAGAACAACAAGAAAGAAAGTTCCATTTGGTATAGCTCAAATAGGTAAATCTTTCAGAAATGAAATAACACCAGGAAACTTTACATTTAGAACAAGAGAATTTGAACAAATGGAATTAGAATTCTTCTGTAAACCAGGAACAGATATGGAATGGTTCGAATACTGGAGAAGTTACTGCTGGAACTTCCTATTAAACTTAGGAATGAATAAAGATAACATAAGATTAAGAGATCATGCACAAGAAGAATTAAGCTTCTATTCAAATGCAACATCTGATATAGAATACTTATTCCCATTTGGATGGGGTGAACTTTGGGGAATAGCAGATAGAACTGACTATGACTTAACTAAGCACCAAGAGCATTCAGGTCAAGATATGGCATACTTAGACCCAACAACTAATGAAAAATATATTCCATATGTTATAGAACCATCATTAGGGGCTGATAGAGTTGCTCTAGCATTTTTAGTTGAGGCTTATGATGAAGAAGAATTAGAAGGTGGAGATGTTAGAACAGTTATGCATTTACACCCAGCTCTAGCTCCATATAAGGCTGCTGTGTTACCTCTTTCAAAGAAACTTTCAGAAAAAGCTGATGAAGTTTATAGTGGTTTAAGTAAACACTTTAACATAGAATATGATGAAGCAGGAAGTATAGGAAAGAGATACAGAAGACAAGATGAGATAGGAACTCCATACTGTATAACAGTAGATTTTGAAACATTAGAAGATAACTGTGTAACAGTAAGAGATAGAGACACAATGAAGCAAGAAAGAGTTGCAATAGCTGATTTAGAAGCTTATATAGCAAAGAGTTTAGAATTTTAGTTTTAAATTTATATAATTTATTTCATGTATAACGTCTTAAAGGTATGATAAAAATTTTATCATACCTTTTTATATTTGAATAATTATTAGATACCTATTAAATTAAGCAAAAAACTCTTGAGTGGCATAGTATTTATTACCAACTTTATATACACCTACTCCTATGACTGTAAAGTCTTTAGATAAAATATTAGCCTTATGTCCAGGGGAATTCATCCAGTTTATCATAAAACTATTAGCTATGTCTTGTGAACTTTTATTAGAATCAGATAAATATGCTATATTTTCACCCCAAGATTTATAGGTTACACCATCTCTTTTCATTATATCATTCATATATGAACCATCTTTATTAGCATGATTAAAATAATTATTTGTAGCCATATCTTGAGATTTCATCATAGCATATTTTTGCATTGTAGAATTATTAGTTAATGGAGATAGACCAGATTTTGCTCTTTCTTCATTTACTTGATTGAAAATAGATTGCTCTATAGCTGATGTTGAAATATTGTTCTGGGTGTTTGTACTATTTTCTGTATTAGAGCTTGTACTATTTACGGGGTTATTGTTTGAAGTTGAATTACTTAGTGTTTCAGCATAAACCTTTTGTGGTGCCATAGATGTAAGTAATTCTTGGGGGGGACTATTTATGCTAAGTGAGGATAGTTGAGATCCAATGCCTACGGATGTGAAAATACAGGCCATTAGTAATACCTTAGCTATTCTTGACTTTTTCATTTTATACCTCCTAGTTTTGGATAAAAATTTTTATTTATAAACTATAACACAATATTTCAAAAATTAAACTATGATTTAAAAGGAATATATTCAATAAATAGTAAATTAGATTTAAATTATTAACAATAGGGTGTAAAGTAGAATATGTTTGTTATGGGTGATATAATGAAGAAAAAAGGGATAGTATTATTTATATAGCAGAAATATAAATAATTATTGGAGGGCTAAAAGTGAAAAAAGATTTTACAGAATTTAAAGATTTTATTAAAGAAAAAAATGTTGCTGTAGTAGGAATTGGAGTTAGTAACATTCCTCTTATGAATTTTTTAGATAAACTAGGAGCAAAGGTTACTGGTTTTGATATGAAAAGTGAAGAAGATTTAGGTGATATTGCTAAGGATTTTAAGGCAAAAGGAATTAATTTAGAACTTGGAAAAGGCTATTTAGATAGATTAACAGGGTATGATGTAGTGTTTAAAACACCATCTATGAGAATAGATAGTGATGCATTAGTAAGATGCAAAAATGAAGGGGCATACATAACTTCAGAGATGGAAGAATTCACAAAGTATTGTAGAGGGAAGATATATGGAATTACAGGTAGTGATGGAAAAACCACAACAACAACTATTGTTTCAAAGCTACTTAAAAAACAAGGATATAAGACATGGGTTGGTGGAAATATAGGTAATCCTTTGTTTGCACAAATAGAAGAAATAAAAGAAGACCATAAGGTTGTTTTAGAGTTATCTAGTTTTCAGCTAATGACAATGGATAGTTTAATAGATGTGGCAATAGTTACTAACATTACACCTAATCATTTGGACATGCATCGTGGAATGGAAGAGTATATAGAAGCTAAAAAAAATGTATTTAAGTATCAAGACGAAAACTGCTTATTAGTTATAAATGATGAAAATGATATTACTAGAGAGCTTTATAAAGAAGCTAAAGGAAAAGTTGAAAGATTTAGTTCTAAAAAAGTAGAAAATGAAGACGCATATTATAAAAATGGAGCTTTATATATACATGGAAAAGAAGTGTGCCAAAAAGATAATATAATCATAAAGGGAATGCATAATGTAGAAAACTATTTAGCAGCATTTTTAGCAGTAGAAGATGAGGTTTCTATTGAAAATATGAAAGCAGTTGCAGAAAGTTTTGGTGGAGTTGCCCACAGATGTGAATTTATAAGAGAGGTTGATGGAGTAAAATATTATAATGATTCGATAGCATCAAGTCCTACAAGAACTTTAGCTGGATTAAAGGCTTTTGAGAAACCTGTAATTTTAATAGCAGGAGGATATGATAAACATATACCTTTTGAACCTTTAGCTTTTGAAGGGTATGAAAAAATAAAAAGCATAGTTATAATGGGAGCAACGAAGGATAAAATAGCTAAATGCTTTAAGGATTTAAAAGAAACTAAAGGAATAGATGTTCCAGTTTATATGGTAGACAATATGGAAGAGGCTCTTTATAAGTGTAAGGAAATAGCTAAAGATGGAGATATAGTAACTCTATCACCAGCTTGTGCAAGTTTTGATATGTTTAAGAACTTTGAGATAAGAGGAAATGTATTTAAGGATTTAGTAAATAATTTATAGTAAATATATAGAAGTTATACTAGGACAGTTAATTCTAGTATAACTTCTATTTTTAATATTATTTTAAAAATAGAAGAATTGATTAAGTTTTATAGGTAAGGTTTGTTATTTTTTATGGAATTAATATGTTTTGTAATATGTCTTAAAAGTTTTGGTTTAGTTTTAAAATTTTATAGTGATTTTAGTTAAAAGTTAGTGCCTATTATGTATTATTGTTAAAATATTTTTTATTATTTATTAAGATTAAATGAGTATTTAAGATAAGGAATTTAATAGAATTTATTAAAATATAATAGACACTATGCCTGGAGTATCAATATTTAAAAAAAAAAGAAAAATCAAGAATAATAAAGAAAATGACAAATAATTTCATTATTTAATTAAATATTATGTTAATTAGTATGTTTTAATATGATATCATAAATTTCGTCGTCACGAGTTAATAACTTAAAATAAAGAAGGATATTGAAAAATAAAAAACTTTGAAAAAGTTGTTGACAAAGTAAAGAGATGATGTTAAAATGTAAAAGTCGCTTGGATGAGTGACAAAAGATCTTTGAAAATTAAACAGATAATTTAAGTAAACCAGCAATTCTTTTATAA
Source organism: uncultured Sarcina sp. (assembly GCA_963559995.1). Taxonomy (GTDB): domain Bacteria; phylum Bacillota; class Clostridia; order Clostridiales; family Clostridiaceae; genus Sarcina. Next base: position 3 of record CAUWNL010000056.1, on the reverse strand, counting down.
GTA
>CAUWNL010000055.1:0-17762 GCA_963559995.1 uncultured Sarcina sp. | reverse complement strand
AATCTAATACCAATGAGTCAGTTGAAGCATAAGCTTTAAGATGTTGTACTTGAGCTCTTAATCCAAGCCTTGGAGTTTCAAATCTTTCTTTAACACCAGCTGCACCAGTTGCTCCAATTCCTGCATAATTATTATCGTTAGCATCAACTATGCCACCATATTGAAAATAACCAGTTTCCCATATAGCCTGTGCTATAACTATATCAGGTCTTACCCCTTCAGTTATAGCTTCTTCATAGGCTAAATCTACAAATTCATCTATAGTACAATTTAATTTATATGAATAATTATTTTTCACCTCTATTTCTTTAAAATATTTTTTAAAAGCTTCTTTACTAACCTCTGCTTGTCCCATTATGCTATGCTTTTCTGAAAATATTTCTACTGCTTTTTCTAACTTCTTATCATTTGCTGGTCCATCTAAAATTTTATTATTAACATTAATACTCTTCTCTATCTCATTTTTATCACTTATTTCAGTAACTTCTCCTCTTTCATTCTCAACCTCTAAATCATCTCCATTATTTTCTATACTCAAGTCCTTGCTTATTTCATCTGCATTATAATCCTCTCCGCTTATATCCACTAAAGAATTACTTTCCTTAGCTAAAACTTCTATTCCATTCACCAATACACCTGTTCCTAATGCTAAAATCATTACAATATTAAATATTTTTCTTCTTTTCATTAATTAATCTCCCTTATCCATTTTTAATACTAGTTTAACCTTTGTCCCTTTTTACATTAAAATTATAATTTAAAACATAAAATAAATATGATAGCCTTTTAAATATTATACCACATATTGTATTATTGTGGTATAATATGTAATTTTTTCTTAGTTAGAGAATTTCTATTTTATACTTTATCTCTAACTAAATATGATTATTAAAATCATTATCTATTAAGTGAAATATTTATTAAATCTTTAAAAAAAGTAATAATTTTTAATGTTTTGTTTAATATATAATGTTATAATAGTATTCATGGAAAAGGAGGAATTTACATGCTTTCAAGGTTATTAATTAAAATTTTTATAAAAAACTCTGAAAATGTGGAAGATAGCTTAGTAAGAGATAGATATGGTTATTTTGCTGGGATAATTGGAATCATTTTTAATCTCTTACTTTTTTTTATAAAATTACTTGTAGGTATTTTTACTGGTAGTATTGCAGTTACAGCTGATGCTTTTAATAACTTATCTGATACTGTATCTTCAATAATAACGATACTTGGATTTAGATTATCTAATCTTCCCCCTGATAAAGAACACCCCTTTGGTCATGGTAGATCAGAATACATAGCATCCCTTATTATGTCATTTTTAATACTTTTAGTTGGGCTTGATTTCACTAAGTCATCAATAACAAGGATTCTAAATCCGTCTCCTGTACATTTTGACATCCTTGCATTTATCCTATTACTTTTTACAATAATAGTAAAAGTTTGGCTTAGCCTATTTAACAGATTTGTAGGTAAAAAGATAAAATCAAAAGCCCTTGAAATCTCTGCTTTTGATTCTTTAGGTGATGTTTTTGCTTCATCAATAGTTTTAATATCCTTCATTGTAGCTAGATTTACTGACCTTCCTTTAGATGGTTATGTTGGACTTTTTGTCTCACTATTTATACTTTATGCTGGATATAAACTTTTAAGAGAAACAATTAGCCCACTTTTAGGAGAATCTCCAGATCCTGAGCTTGTTGAGAATATTAAAAATGAATTATTATCCTACAAGTATATAACAGGTGTTCATGACCTAATAATTCATAATTACGGGGTTGGAAAATTTATGGCATCTATTCATGCAGAAATACCAGCTAATATTGATATAATGACAATTCATGATGTAATAGATACAGCAGAACGAGAAATATCTAAAAAACTTAAAATTATTTTAGTAGTGCATATGGACCCAATCTCTTTAGAGAAGGATGAGGTTAAATCTGTAAGACTTGATGTTGAAAAAATAATATCTGAAAACCCAATAATTAAATCTATTCATGACTTTAGAGTTATTGGGAAAGGTGAAAAACAAACCTTAGTTTTTGATGTTGTTATAACTCCTGATAATTCTAATAAAAAAATTACTAATGAAGAAATTATTGAATTTATATCTACTAAAGTTAAAGAGATTCATAAAGATTTTAACTGTATAATAACAGTTGATAGGGAATTTACTTAAAATAAAAAATTCTAAGAGGTGTTGCCTTTTAGAATTTTTTACTCTTATTTTAGTACTAATTTGAATTAAGCTAATTTTTCAATTTTTTTCTTTCGCTGATTATAACTAGCGTAAGAATGCAAAGCCCTATTATAGTTAAGACTATTCCTTCATAAAGACCATCTGGACTAAACACAAGTTTTATATTTTGTAATCCTTCATTTAATTTTATCTCCATAAAGTGATACTTAGATAAAATATCTACTTTCTTACCATTTATATATGCACTCCATCCTGAATCATATGGAACTGATAAGAATAAGACATCGTTACTTCCACTTGCTGTAACTGTCCCTGTTATCTCTGTATTTGTAACTTTTAAATCTTTTATAGAGTTATTTCTTAATGTATCTATACTACTTGCAAATTCAGCCTGATTTAATCCATAAAATTCAATATGATCAATTATAAATTCATTACTAACTAGCTCTAGTTTAACTGTTACTTTTTCTCCTACCTTAAAGTACCCTAAACTTATAATTCCATTATTCCATGGTCCACCATAAGTACTTATCTTTTTGCCATTTATATAAAGATAAGCAGCTTCTTGAATTCCATCATTTAAATCCATATAAAGTTGTTGATTTTTAGTGCTTGTAATACTAAAAGTTATATCTCCAGTATTTTTTGTATTAACTTTTTCAACTACAATTGAATTATCTTTATTATCAGTTACCTGTGCATTATTTAAACCAATTTCATAGTCTGATTCAATTGGATACAAATATTCTTTATAATTTGAATCTCCTACACTACTTCCAAGCATATTATTTAAAAATAAATTGTTATTTGTAAACATATTTGATGTGAAATCTATTTTTTTATTTATAAAATCACTGCTTATAACATATCCAATTGGAAGAGCGTATTTATTCTTATTTATTACTTTCCCATCCCCTAACACAACTTTGGTATATAAATTTCCTAAATAACTATTTGCTATCACATATTTAACTCCTAATAAAGAGTCTAAAATATCCGTTGTGCCTGAATATGTCATTGCTATATCAACTCCAGCATTTCCAAGACCTAAATCATAATGTAAAAATTCGCCTAAAGGCTGATATGTAAATGAAGTAAATGATGCTATGCTATTATAGTCAAGGGCCATTCCCCTATTATATCTACCATCAACCTCAACCATTCTGTAAAAACTTTTATCCATATTCTTCACCTTATCTACTAAAGGCTCAGCGCTTACTATACTAGAATAAACATCTTTTCCTACCCCACCTATTTCATTATATATATCATTTATACACATAGCTGAACTTAGTGTTAATTCTCCAACTATCATTATTATCATTAAGATAGAAACATTCTTTTTTAAATCAGGTCTATTTTTATATAAATATATTAATACTATGTATATTATCACAAATACTATATTTACTATAATTACGCCAATTCCTCCACTTCCTGTATACTCAAAAAGCAGATATATAAGAACTCCTAGTAAAATTATTCCTGATACTACTATACTTCTATTAGAACTATGTTCTATATTTACAAACTCCTTATAAGCATAATTTATCATCATAAATGAAAATACAAAAGAAAATCTAAACATATACCAAATAGGTGTATCAAAACCATGCCAAGCTAAATCTATTATAGGCACTGCAAAACTTATAAACATACAACAATACATTAGTATGCTTATAACCTTTTCTTTTCTTTTTATTTTCTTATTGAAGAAATATGGAATTAAAAGTATAAGTGGCATAAGGCCTATATATATATTAGGTTGCCCATAAGCTATAGACTCATAAGTTCCTGCAAAGAATTTTGATAAAAACATGTTAAATTTAAAAGTGTTTATAGGATTGCTAATATACTCTACTGTACCACTATTTTTAAGAGCAAAGTAAGTTGGAACCACTAATATTCCTGCAATAAACGCCGCAATAAGTGCTGCAAATAGAAATCTTCCTAAAGCTTTTAAAAAATTTTTTATATCTCCTACTCTATTTTCTGTAAAATATCTTGATAAAAAATATAAGAAAGAAAAAACACCTACCATGTATGATATGTAGAAATTATCTAACATCATAATAGCTAAAAATACAATGAAAAATACTTTTTTCTTTTTCTTTATTAATTTTTCAACACCTATTAAAACAAGTGGCAGAAGGATTATTCCATCTAGCCACATTATATTTAAATAATACATTACTACATATCCCATAAGGGCATACATTGTTGAGAAAAATAGGGTGTATAGATTGATTTTTTTATACATGTATTTTATAAATATATTAAAAGTTAGTGATGATAACGCCACCTTTATAAGAAGAAGGGTCATCATAAAGTCTTGCATATCTGATTTAGGGAAAAGGAGAACTAAAACTGATAATGGACTTGCTAAATAATATCCAAATATCCCTAAAAAACCTCCACCTAAACCTAATTTCCATGAATATAACAATTGAGAAAAGTCACCACTAGATAATATGCTTTTGTATAAAGAATAAAAATTTGCATATTGATTATACATATCTCCAACTAATACACTTCTAAAACCAAAAAGTCCGGCACCATTTAATGTAAAAGCCATATAAAGTATTAAAGCTGGCGCTATCATACCTATAATCATATATTTTACAAAAGTACTTTTATCTGTTGATTTACTCATATGTTTCTCCTAATCAAAATCCTTAACCTTTTCCCCATTATATTCTTCAACAAAATATAATGGTCTTTTTTTAGTTTCATTAAAGATTCTTCCTATATACTCACCTATTACCCCTAGGCATAATAGTTGAACTCCACCTAAAAATAATATGACTGCCATAAGGGATGGATAGCCCTTTACAGCCTCCCCTAGTATTAGTGTTCTTGTTATTATTATTATTATGTACACAAAGGCACAGAAAGATATTATTACTCCTAAGAAACTAGAAACCCTTAAAGGTTTAGTTGTAAAAGATGTTATTCCTTCTATAGCTAAATCCATAAGTTTCCAATAATTCCATTTAGTCTTACCAGCTACTCTTGGATCTCTATCAAATAGTATTTCCTTTTTATTAAAACCTATCCAACTAAACATTCCCTTAGTATATCTTTCAGATTCCCTAAACTTTTTAAGAGCATCTACACATCTTCTATCTAAAAGTCTAAAGTCACCTGTATTTTTTTGAATAGGTATTCTAGTACTTTTTTGTAGTGTTTTATAGAAGAGAGAGGATGTGAATTTTTTCATAAAACTTTCTCCAGCTCTACTCTTTCTTTTAGCGTAGACATCATCATAGCCCTCTTCCCAATACTTTAACATATCTTCTATAAGTTCTGGAGGATCTTGTAAATCCGCATCTAATATTATGCAACAATCTCCTGTTACATAATCCAAACCCGCTATCATAGCAGTTTCCTTCCCATAATTTCTTGATAGGTTTATGTAACAAATTCTATTATCTTTTTTTCTTAATTCCCTTAAAATATTTAATGTATTATCTTTACTACCATCATTTATTAATAGTACTTCAAAGTCATAGTTGCCTAATTTATTCATAACCTTTTGTAACCTGTCATAAAGAGCGTATAAAACCTCTTCTTCGTTATATGCAGGTATCAAAATACTGACCTTTTTCATTTATATTCCTCCTAATATAACCTAATATTAAGTTAACCCTATAATTACCTTATGTTATTTTATAACAAATAATAGTGACAAAACTAAGTCAATATAATTACTTATGTTACTTTACAGCTATACAAATAGCGCCAACTAGTATTAATCCAATACCAATTACTTTCTCTTTATTAACTTTTTCCTTTAACATTATTCTAGATATTATGATAGTCCATATATAGGTTATACCTGTTAACGGCAACACTATACTGTATGGTAAATATTTTAAAGCTATTATATTTAAAACTGCTGATATAACATATAATATTCCACCTATATATAAATTTAAATTTAGAAATAAGCTTTTTATTATATTGTCAAATTTAAGATTGGCTGCACCTTTCTTAAAAAAGAATCCTCCTAAGCTCCCCATTAATGTCATAATCGGGAATAATAAATATACACTACTCATCTTTACCTCCCCTAGCTATAAAAATAACTCCTATTATTATTACTATTATTCCTATAAACTGCATAGGGGATACAACTTCATCTAAAAATACATAACCACTTATAAGAGCAAATACATAACTTACACACATAAGAGGTTGTATAACTGAAAGCTGTCCGAATTTAAGAGCAACTATCATAAATAGAGCCCCTATTCCATATAAGAAAAACCCTATTAATAAATATAAAGCATCTGTACTACCTATTTTCCAGAACAACTGTCCAAAAGATGTACAAAGCGCTGATACTATTATTAGGGTTATTCCAAGTGTCATATTGCTTTTCTTCTCCATACTACTTCTCTCCTATTATTTTTTCACACTCTAAGTATTCTACTGATTCCTAATTAACATTCTTTGTAAATAACCTGTATTTACTTATTTCTAAAAACCTATTTTATTATATCACTTATTTAAGAGTTACAACAAAAAAAGTCTAAAATGATACTAACCAAATTATTATATCACCTTTAGACCTTGAATTACTAACAGAAATGAAATTTTCTTGATAAATTATTAATTATATAGCATATTTATAATACTTTAGATAAAAATTCTCTAGTTCTTACATTTTTTGGATTTGTAAATATTTGTTCAGGGTTCCCCTCTTCAATTATATTTCCATTATCCATAAAAATTACTCTAGTTGCAACTTCCCTTGCAAATCCCATTTCATGAGTTACAACTATCATTGTCATTCCTTCTTTTGCTAAATCTTTCATAACATTTAAAACTTCTCCAACCATCTCTGGATCTAGTGCAGATGTTGGTTCATCAAAAAGCATCACATCAGGTTCCATAGCTAGCGCCCTTGCAATAGCTATTCTTTGCTTTTGCCCACCAGATAATGAACTTGGATAAGAATTGGCTTTATCTAAAAGCCCTACTTTTTTTAAAAGTTCATTAGCCTTTTCAATGGCCTTCTCCTTTGAAATTTTTTTAACTTTAATAGGAGCCATCATTATATTTTCTAAAACTGTCTTGTGCGGGAAAAGATTAAATTGCTGAAAAACCATTCCCATCTTTTGTCTTATTTTATTTATATCACACTTTTTATCTGTAATTCCCTGCCCCTCAAAAATTATTTCTCCTGATGTAGGTTTTTCTAAGAGATTTAAACATCTTAAAAAAGTACTTTTTCCAGAACCTGATGGTCCTATAACAACTAAAACTTCACCCTTCCTAATTTCCTCATTTACTCCCTTTAATACTTTATTCTCACCAAAGTATTTATGAAGACATTTAACATGTAACATCTGTATTCATTCTCCCCTCTATATATTTTATAACTCTTCCTAAAGTATAGGTTAAAATAAAATAACAACATGCAGAAACTATAAGAGGTTCAAAAGATCTAAATACTGCTCCGGTAACTTTATTAGCTGCATACATAAGCTCTGCAACGCCTATTGTAGATGCCATAGAAGATTCCTTAATAACTGCTATAAATTCATTCCCTATAGCTGGCAATATATTTTTAATAGCTTGTGGTATAATTACGAAGATCATTCCTTGTCCATAAGTCATTCCTAAGCTTCTAGCAGCCTCTAATTGCCCCTTATCTACCCCTTCTATTCCAGCCCTTATAAGCTCTGAAACATAAGCTGCTGAATTTAAAGATATAGCAATTATACCTGAAATCAATGCTGAAACATCTAGGTTAAGAACTTGTGCTGTCCCATAATAAACAATCATTATCTGTAAATATAGTGGTGTGCCCCTTATTATCTCTATATAACCATTAGCTACTATTTTAAATGCAAAGAACCTACTTTTCTTCATAGCATAAAGAATTACTCCAAATATAGTTCCTAGAAATACTGAAATTAATGATATGAGAAGTGTTAATTTTATTCCATCTATAAAGTATATATAATATCTTGATAAAAAACTAAAATCCATAACTTATACCTCTTTAATTAGATGACAATTTATTTGCATTTACAACAAACTCATCTATCTTACCATTAGTCTTTAACTCTTCTATAGTTTTATTTACTTCACTTAATAAATCATCTGATCCTTTCTTAACTGCAATAGCTGCTCCTCCATCTTTATATTTAAGAGCTATATCTGTTAAAAATAAATCATTATTACTTTTTAGTATTGTTTCTGCCACTGGTTTTTCAACTATTATTGCGTCAACCTTATTAGCTTTAAGCTCTGTTACTAGCTGACTAACCTTTGCAAGTTCAGTCATATTTGCATTTTCTATTTGATCCTCTGCTATTTTTACTTGAATTGCTCCCATTTGAGCACCAATTTTTTTATTAGCTAATGATTTTAAGCTTGTATAAGTTTCTTTATCCTCATCTAAAATTAAAATAGATTGTGTTGCATCATAATATATATCTGAAAAATCAACATTTTCTCGTCTTTCATCATTTGGACTCATACCAGACACTATCATATCTATCTTTCCTGTTTGAAGTGCTGCAATTAACATTCCAAAATCCATTTCTGTAATTTCAAGTTCAACACCTAAACTCTTGGCTATTTCATTTGCTATATCAACATCAAATCCTACAATTTCATCTTTTCCATCAATAACTTTATGAAATTCATAAGGTGCATAATCTGCACTCATTCCAATTACTAACTTTCCACTTTCCTTTATTTTTTCTAAAGAGTTTAATTCCCCTGAAGTTGAAACACTTGTAATCTCTTCACTATTCTCTGAAGTAGAATTACATCCTATTAATCCACTTAATATAATTCCTATTATCCCTAATGTTAAAAAACTTTTTAAAAACCCCTTCTTCATTTATAATTCCCCCTTTTTTTATTAAGTTATTACTTATCTTCATCTTAATTAGCATAGTTTTAAAATTTTAATTATCTACACTTTTAAAATTACTATTTTTCATAAATAACTTTATTAACTTATACCCATTTAATATATGAATTATTATACATATATATGAATAATAATACAATATTTATAATTTATTTATTATTAAAATTTATTTATAAACATAATATTTATGCTTAAATCAACATTAATATACAATAATTAATTTATTTAACTGCATATTTAAATATATATAATGTATTTTTATAAATATATTTGAATTTATGCATATTAGCCTTTAAATTATGCTTTAAATATGATTCAAAAACAAAAGGTTTGTTAACCATCTAAGTCAACAAACCTTTGTTTAGCATATTTTAATTTATTATTTTAAATTAATTATATTTATTTTAATTTAGTATATAATTTTATTTATTATAAGCATAAACTAGCTTAAAGTAATGTCTTTTAATCTATGAAGTGCTCTAGTTGCCATTATATATTTTATTAAATTCTCTTTTTTATTTTCTTTATAACCCTTATTTATTTCTGCCATTATAACACCATCAAACTCTAATCCTTTAGCCAAGTATGATGGTATTATAACAGTTCCGCCTTTATAAATTATATCTTCTCTATTAAACTTAACAACATGAATTTTATCTTTTATAAGATCGTAAATCTCTTCTAATTGATTTTGATCCCTTGTTATAATTGCTATGCTCTCTAATTCTTCTTTACCATATTCATTAATAGAATTTATTATTCCATTAATAAATAAATCTTTATCCTTAACATCAATAACTTCAACTGCTTCTCCATTTCTAACTAAAGGAGTTATTGAAGTTTCCTTTAAAAATTTATTTGCATACTCAATTATCTCAAAAGTACTTCTATAACTTCTATTTAGATTAAATACTTCTACATTTTCTAGGTTCAATATATTTTCTAAATTCATCATAGCAGGAATTTCTGATGCCTTATTTATTCTTTGATTTACATCACCTACTATTGTAAAGTACTTACTTCCTGTTAACTCTTTTATAACCTTAAATTGAATTGGAGAATAATCTTGTGCTTCATCTATTATTATATGCCTGTAGGTTTGTTTTGCTTTTTTACCTTCAAGTTTTATCATTAAATATAAAATAGGAGCTAAATCATTAATAGTCAAAACCTTATTTTCATTAAACTTATTATAAATTTTAACTATACTATCTTTTCCAAGCCATATTTCTAGTTTTTTTCTTGAATTTATAACTTCCTGAACAATTTCTCTTATTTCAATTTTTCTCTTAAATTCTATATTATTTTCTTCGATAATTAAATCTTCTGGTTTTAAAGAAGCCTTTAATTCTTTTATTTTTTGATTTAAAGCTCTAAACTTTTCATCCCTCTTATCTTTTATTTTAGAAATTAATATTCTCTTTATTTTTTCACTTCTTCTAAATAAAGGCATATAAGCATAGTGTTTTTCAAACATTTCTTTTATTTCATCTATTCCAACTACCTCTTCTCCAAAGTATGTAGCAGGTTGTATTTTAAAATGATTTAAATCCATTTCCTTTACTAGTTTATCTAAATCCTCTATTATCTTAATTGAATTTTTATACTTAGTATCATCTACAATAGCCTTGTTTTTTGCAACTAATAACTCTAAATATTCTTCATAACTTGCAATTTCTACCGCCTCCTCTAATTGTTCAGCTGTAAAATCTAAAAATGTTTGTTGCTTAACTTTAGATTCTCCAAGACTTGGTAACACCTGTGATATATACTCCATAAATATATGATTTGGTCCTAAAATTAGAACTTTATCCTCAAGTTCTTTTCTATAGTTATATAAAAGATATGCAACTCTATGTAGTGCTATTGTAGTCTTTCCACTTCCTGCAACTCCATTTACAATAATATTTTTAGTCCTATCTTTTCTTATTATTTCATCTTGTTCTTTTTGTATAGTCATAACTATATCTTTTAACTTTTCTGATGAGTTACTACTTAAGACTTCTTGTAATATCTCATCTTTAATATCTACCTCTGAATCAAATATACCCTTTAATTCACCTTTTTTAGCTATTATTTGTCTTCTCTTTAGGATATCCACCTTTACTTTTCCGTCTGGTGCTATATAATAAGCATCGCCTAAACTTCCATAATAAAAAAGTGAAGCAATAGGTGCTCTCCAGTCTACCACTAAAGGTTCAAACCCTCCATCTGGAATAACTCCAAATCTTCCTATATACATTTCCTCTTCATCATTAAATTGACTATCAAGAAAATTTATCTTTCCAAAGTAAGGAGAATCTTTTAATATTGTAAGTTCCTTTAATTTTCTATCTATAGCCCCAAAAGCTTGTTCCTTCATATATCTTTCATGGTCAAAATACTCTATAAGTTTATCTTCATCATCCCTATATTCTTCGATAGCATTCTTTCTATAGTCTAATATATATTCTGTTATTTCTTTTCTTTTTTCTATATAATTTAAAATTTCTTTATTTAAAAGGCCTAAAGTATCTTTTAAATGCTCTTTTTCCATTAAAAATTCATTATTATTTTCCATTTTATCCTCCTAAATTCTAAATTAATCTATAATTATAATAACAAAAGTGAGTTATGAATTACATAACTCACTATAATGTTTATATTAATTAGCTTAACTTAAATTCAAATTAAAATTCATCATTATTTGAATATTTATCTTGATTGTTTTGTTCTTCATTAATATCTTTTGATAAATCTTTTTGATTTGCATTTTGTATTGTTGCTTCAGGTTTTTCAAGGTTTAAATTTGCTTCTGCATTTTGTCTTTCTGACTTTATAGCTTCTTCCCTTAATATATCTTCCTTTAATGCTTCTTCTCTAGCTTTTAATATAGCTTCTTCTTTTTCTTTTCTTTTAGCCATAGCTAGTTCTCTTAGCATTTCTTTTTCATGTCTAGCCTTTTCATAGGCTTCTCTTTTTTCAGGATATTTTCTATAAACTATTTCCATGAACTCATCGCCCATTATAGTTTCTTTTTCTAACAATACTGATGATATTTCATCTAAAAGATCTTTATTTTCACTTAATATACTCCTAGCTTCTTTGTGAGCAGTTCTTATTATAGTTAATATTTCTTCATCAACTATAGTAGATGTTTGTTCTGAACAATTTCTAGAAGCCCTTGCATCTAAATATCTATTATTTATAGATTCTAAAGCCATCATATCAAATCTATCACTCATACCATAAAGTGTAACCATGTTTCTAGCTGATTGAGTAGCTCTTTCTATATCATTAGAAGCTCCTGTTGTTATACTACCAAATCTAACTTCTTCAGCAGCTCTACCACCTAACATAACAGCTATTTGATCTATCATTTCATCTTTAGATACTAAATATTTTTCTTCCTCTGGAAGTTGCATTGTGTATCCTAAAGCTCCCATAGTTCTAGGTATTATAGTTATCTTATGAACTGGATCTGTATTGTTTAAAAGGGCTGCTACAAGAGCATGACCAACTTCATGATATGCAACTATGCTCTTTTCTTTAGGAGACATAATTCTATCTTTCTTTTCTTTACCAGCTATTATAACTTCAACAGCTTCTTCTAAGTCTTCTTGAATTACTTCTTTTCTTCCATGCTTAACAGCTCTTAATGCAGCCTCATTAACCATATTAGCAAGGTCAGCTCCAACTGCTCCTGGAGTAGATTTTGCTATTGCCTCTAAAGATACATCATCTGCAAGTTTTACATCTTTTGAATGAACTTTAAGTATGGCTTCTCTACCTATAAGGTCTGGACTATCAACTATAACTCTTCTATCAAATCTACCTGGTCTTAAAAGAGCTTTATCTAAAACTTCTGGTCTATTAGTAGCTGCAAGTATTACAACTCCCTTAGAGGAATCAAAACCATCCATCTCTGTTAAAAGTTGATTTAAAGTTTGTTCTCTTTCATCATTTCCTTGTATTGCACCATCTCTACTTTTACCTATAGCATCAATTTCATCAATAAATACTATACAAGGTGCTTTTTCTTCCGCTTGTTTAAATAAATCTCTTACCCTTGAAGCTCCCATACCAACAAACATTTCAACAAAATCAGAACCTGACATTGAGAAAAATGGAACCTTACATTCTCCTGCAACAGCTTTTGCAAGAAGTGTTTTACCTGTTCCTGGAGGCCCTACTAAAAGAGCACCTTTTGGAAGCTTAGCTCCAATTGCCGTATATCTTTGAGTATTATGCATAAAGTCTACAATTTCTTTTAAAGATTCCTTTGCTTCATCTTGGCCTGCAACATCATCAAAGGTAATTCCTGTTTCATCTTCTGCATATAGCTTAGCATTATTCTTACCAAAAGACATAACGCCTCCGCCCATCTTTTTATCTATCTTACCAAACATAAATCTTCCTATGAATATAAGGATTAAGAATGGTAATACCCAAGATACTAATAATTCTAAAATAGGATAACTTTGAGGTTTACTTACAGTTATCTGTATGTTAGCTGAAAGAAGCTCATTTACTAATCCAGTATCCTCAAGTCCTGCAACTGCTGGATTTGTTGTATAAAGGATTTTTCCACTATCTTCAGTATTTGCTTTAGGCTCTATTTGAATCTGGTTACCTACAAAATCAACAGATTCTATTTCCTTATCTGCAATCATCTGTTTAAATTGTGTATAATCTATGCTCTTATACATCATTTCCTGTTTAACCATATTAAACATAAAGATTATACCAAAAACTATGGCAACATATATAAGTATATATCTAAGTTTTTTCTTATCTTTAAACATATTCCTTGTCTTTTACTCCTTTTCTTTTCATTTTTAATTAGCTAAGAAATCCTATCTTGTTAAAAGGATATATTCTAAGCCCAGCCACTGCTATTATACTAGATGCCTTAATATAAGGATTTGCCCAATACCTAGAATCATAACTATCAGCTCTATTATCCCCAAGCATAAAGTAACACCCTTCTGGAACTTTCCATTCTCCATACTTTCCACCTGGGTATTTTACATAGGATTGATCTAATAATTTACCATTTATATAGACATCTCCATTTTCAGTTATCTTTACTACATCTCCAGGAGTTCCAATTATACGCTTTATGAGAAGCTCATCTGAATAATTTGATTTAAATACTACTATTTCCCCAGTTTTTAAATCATTATCATTAAATATTCGACTTACTAAAATTTGGTCTCCCGCCTCTATAGTAGGTGCCATAGAAGAAGTTGGCACTACTATCTTAAATACCACAAACTTATTTATAAGAAATGCTAATCCTATGGCTGCAATAATTGGTATTATCCAACCAATTATAAAAGATTTTTTCTTTGCAACTTTAGACTTATTATTACTCATTCCTTTGCCACATACCTTTCATTAATTCTTTTATTTTAGAGTTCCTTTCTATAGTTTTTTTCTCATCTAGTATATATTTTTCTCCCTCTTTTTTAATTATATCTCCTTCTTTTAAATTTCCCACTATACAATCTTTATTCATTTTCATAGTATTGAAATTTTCATCTTGACATATAATTAAGTCACTTTCAATTCTATCTATTACCCAAAAATTCATATACTTTGAGACTCCTTTTAAAATAAAGTATCACTTATAAGTATACCACATTACGGGATTTTTTTATCATTTATGCTATGTTTTTTTTTCATAACATCTACATTATTAACAATTTTATAATAATTATTAACTTTAATTAACATTTACTATAAATTATTTTAAATCATTTCTTATAATATCTTCATAACTCTCCCTTTTGCAAGCTATTTTAACCTTACCATTTAAAACCATAACAACTGCTGCCCTTGGTATTCTGTTATAATTACTTGCCATAGAGTACCCATAAGCTCCTGTGCTTAAAACTGCTAGAATGTCTCCTGTTTTTACTTCATTTAATTTAACATTGTCTATTAATATATCACCTGACTCACAACATTTTCCTGCCACTGTAACATCTTCGTAGTTTTCAGAGTTAACTCTATTTGCTATAACACACTCATATTTAGCATTATAAAGTGCTGGTCTTATATTATCTGTCATTCCACCATCTACACAAGCATATTTTCTTATACCTTCTATTTCTTTAACAGCACCAATTTTATAAAGAGTTGTTCCTGCATTTCCAATTAAACTTCTTCCTGGTTCTATTGAAAATATTGGCCTTGGAAAGTCTAATTCCTTGCAAGTTTCTTCTGCAGTGTTTAATATAGTACTACAGTATTCCTCTATCTCCTTAGGTCTATCTTCTTTAGTATAATAAATACCAAATCCTCCGCCAAAATCTATTTCCTTTATAAGATGACCTGTCCTTCTGTAAATATCATTAGCTAAATTAACCATTATTTTAGCATCATCCCTAAATGGTTCTAAGTCAAATATTTGGGAACCTATATGACAATGAATTCCCGTTAATTCTATATTATCTAACTTTAAAACATCATTAACTATATGGATTATTGAATCTCCCATTAGTGAAAATCCAAACTTAGAATCTAACTGCCCTGTCTTTATGTATTCATGTGTATGCGCCTCTATTCCTGGAGTTATTCTTAAATATACTTTTTGAACCTTATCATAAGATTTTGCTATTCGATTTAAAAGATTAAGTTCGTAAAGATTATCCACAACAAATCTTCCAACCCCAAGTCTTACCCCAAGTTCTATTTCATCTTCTGTTTTATTATTTCCATGAAAATATACATGTTCTAAAGGGAAATCTGCTTTGTATGCTGTATATAATTCCCCACCTGATACAACATCTAAATATAATCCTTCCTCTTTTAATATGTTACACATATACATATTTAAAAAAGCTTTTCCTGCAAAGGTTACTCTATTTGTTTCATAATTACAATTAAAGCTATTATAATATCTTTTGCAATTATCCCTAATTAATTCCTCATCCATAACATAAAGAGGAGTACCGTATTCTTTAACTAAATCAGAAGCTTTAATTCCTCCTATACTTAATTCATTATTTTCAATTTTCATAGCCCCAAATATTTTCATATATATTCCTCCAGATTACTATAGTATTTTTTACTTTAAATAATATCTAAAATCTATTTATTTTTCAAATTATATAAAATCTTTTTAACCACTCTTGTTCCTACTTTATCTTCTTGCATTTTGCTTAAGGCCTCATCTAACCTCACCCAGCCCATATCTTCAACCTCGTCTGACTTTATTATCTCACCACTTTCATACTCTGCCATATACGTTAACATAAGAAGATCTTTTCCTTTAACATAGTCACTTCCTAAGTACTTAATATTTTTTACATTTATCCCAGCTTCTTCCTTAACTTCTCTTACTACAGTATCCTCTGCAGTCTCATCTATACCTACATAACCTGATAACAATACCTTAGAATTTTTGAAAATATAACTTTGCTTTAAAAGTAATATATAGTTATTTTTTATAATTCCAACCATAATACATGGTTTTGGAAGATCAAAAAATAGTTCTTTATGAGTTTCACAAAAAGGTACTCCACCTTCATCCCAGCAATATTTTGTTACTAATTTTCTTCCACACAAAGGACAGTATTCATATTTCATAAAATCCCCTCACTATCATTGATATTTATAATATTATTTCTACAGGATTTAAAAGCTTTATCTCCTTATTATCTACACTACAATTATATGCAAATATATCTACTCCCGATTCTTTAGCTAAACTTAAAGCCTCAGAAAATTTAGGATCTGTCTCTCTATTTGAAGAAAACTTATTAACATTTTTAATTTGAATTAAAAATATTATTCCAGCTCCTTTTCCTGAGTTTTTAACCTCTATAAGCTCTAATATATGTTTCTTTCCTCTTTTAGTTGGAGCATCTGGAAACCTAGCCCATCCATTCTCTTCTAGTGTTACACCTTTAACCTCTAAATAATATTCTTCACCTTTTGAATTTCCTAATTTAAAGTCAAATCTAGAACTGCCAAAAGTTTTTTCTCTTAGCACTATATCATACTTTTTAAGCTCTGGTATGTTCCTCTCTAAAAGAGCTTCTTCCACTATTTTATTAGGTGCTTGAGAATCAATATTTATAAGTTCTTGATTTTTATAAACAGAAACCAAACTATATCTAGTTTTTCTTTTAGGATTATTTTCTTCTCTAAGCAAAATTCTACACCCTGGTATTAACAATTCTTTGCATCTACCCGTATTAGGAACATGAACCATTAATTCTTCACCATTTAAAAGTACATAAGCTTGAAACCTATTTGGTCTTTTTAAAAATTTTGCTTCTACAATATTTTTATTATAATTCATATATTTCACCTTTAATGCCTTCATAAATTATTAGTTTCAAAACATATTGTTATCTTTAAATTTTATTTTATCATAAATAAACATAACCTATTATTTAAATACACCTTATTTATTCAAAAAATATTTTTCTCTTAACTTTAATACTTTATCTTTTAAAGTTTAACACAATAAATTCTATACTAGATACTAATGCTAATATAGTATATAAATTCTTTTTACTTTATTAATTATATGTACTAGATCTTTCTTAAATATATATTTGACAAAAAGCTCCATAAGCATTTGCTTATGGAGCTATATAATTTGGTGACCCATAGGAGAATCGAACTCCTGTTACCACCGTGAAAGGGTGGTGTCTTAACCGCTTG
>CAUWNL010000054.1:0-18137 GCA_963559995.1 uncultured Sarcina sp. | reverse complement strand
CAGCGGGGAAAATACTCTTAACGTTGTAAATCCGCATTTTCCTGACGATACCCCTCTTAGAAAAAATATAAATTTAAATACAAGTAAAACATATAAATCATAGTTCTAAAATATATTTTAAATTGGAAGTTCATAAGATTTTACTTACTCATTTCTTTTTTTGTTCTAAAATTAAATAGTAAACACACTTAAACCTAACGAATAAGCCATTCTAACTCAGAACTAGAAAATCAAGATTTTCCAAAGTTCTGAGTTGCTTTTTATGTATACAATTTTTGGAATAATTAATTAACTTGTAAACCTAAAATCATTTTTAAGCCTTTTTAATTCATCTTTTAATATAATTATCTTTTTAATATAAAACCTCTTAAAATACCATATAGAGATTTACATGTTTCATAAATTTAAGAAACATTATTAAGTATTATAAATATATGTACATTTTGTAAAAAATAAATATATATTTAATTTAATTAACATTTATCTATTTTTTCAAATTTAATATTGTAGTAAAATATAACTAATATAAGAAATATATCTTAGGAGGTAAAATTTATGGATATATGGGTTGATTCTATGTTTATAACTTTTTTCATCCTACTTTTAACACCATTTATACGTTTGTTATAGTATCTATATTTCTTACATAAATGATAGCGATATTTCAAAGTAGAGTGGAGATATTATTAAAATATACTATTGATAATTACTGATTTAATAATAAAAATTCATATTAATTTTTAGATAGGTAATTTAATTACCTATCTAATTTTTATATAAAAAATTTTATTATTCAAAAGAATAATAATTTAAACAGAAGTATATGTATATCTTCATTTGATAACTTTGTGGAAAATTATCCTAATACTTGAAAATAATCTGATAAGATTGATATTCTAAATAAAAACGATATTTTATAGTTTATTTAAGCACAAAATGGTTCAAATAATCCCCAAAATGATAGTAAAAACAGATATAACACTTCTTAATTTTTTAGCTAGATTTCAATAGTTATGAGATATAAAAAATATAAATATTATTTTTCATAAATTTAATATATTTAGTTATTAACATCTTAATAATGCGTATATACCATTAGTAATAAATACAAGGAAAAAATAGTATAGAAAACGCTCATACTCTTCCAAAGTTTATATCCAGTTGGCTTATTCTTTTTTAATTTTTGATTTTCATTAAAATTTTGACTTGAAAGAAATTTAGCGGAAATATCAAGTTCAGGATGGAATTCTAAAAAATTATTATAAAGAAAATATTAAACTAACCAAAGTAATTAAACTTTCTTTAAATTTTGAAAATTAACAACTTAAAAAATTTTTTAATCTTCGGAACAGTATTCAAGAAATTTTATTTTTAAATTGATTTAATAATTTTAATTTTAAAAAATTGCTCTAAATTAGTATATCTAAAAAAATTTTTAGTTGTTCCAAGTAATTACTGCAGTTTCAAAAAGTGTTATAAATAGTTAAGTGATATTTTTAAAGAATCTAAAAAAGTATATCAGGAATTTACATGTATACATATGAAAAAACATTGTATACATTACGTTTTAAGCATCATTTAAAAATTAAATATATATCCTAAAAATCATCTATAAGCTACATTTACTTCTATTTTTCTTATGTTTTGCCTCATTGATAATATTTTAGACATATATTGAATCATAATTATTTTTATTAAAACTAAGGAATCTATACATTGATATACGACTGAAAAGTATAACTCTACAATTTCATCATATATAAAACTAAAATTTATCAATTTTTCTTACTAAATGATTTTTAGGAATTAAAATATCTAAACTAATAAATTCAACATAAAATCTATTATCATTTAATTCCATCATTATTTCTATCATATCAGTATTATTTTACCGACAAAAAAAGGTAGACAAGGTTAGTATTCCACACATATTATAAATTAATTGGATTATGTGGATTATTACAACATAGCAAAGCAAATAATGAATAAAACCAAAATAACAGCATTAATATTAATAATCCCTATGACCATTTATGGATATGGAACTATAGAAACTAGTAGTTGTACTGACCTAAACAATATAGTATTAGCTAATTCTAGTAGTAATAATATAACTATAAGTTCTGTAGAAACGCTTATAACTTTTGATGGAAATACAGCTTTGGTAAATGCAGTTGTAAAGGCTATACAAGCAAGTCCTAGCAAATTAACATATTATAATTTAGTTTCATATTACTAAGACATTGAAAATAACTATGGTGTTAAATCTATTAATATTAATTTATCTGGGCCACATTTAACCAGTTTAAATGGATATAACAATTAAAAAGATTTGATATAAATTTATTAAATCTATCCAATAATAACTTAAGTAATATAAATGCTTTGTCTTAATTAATAATAAACAATTTAAACTTAAGTCATAATAATATAATAAACATTGACTTATTTACTAAGATATCTGATGTTCAACCACTAAACATTAGTGGTAACAATATAAGTTCAACTAAAGTATTATAAAATATTTAGGAACAATAGAATTTATAACTGAATTACTTAGAAATAAAATAAATAATTTCTTTAATTTAGTCATGGTACAAATTGTAGGATATTTACTTTATTCTAGATTATTTGTCACATTTATAGAACTTTCTTTACATAAATTTTTACTTACTTTTTATAGTTTTCATTGTAGGGTTTACCTGAAATAATATTACAATTAATTGTAATCTCTTATTTATATAAAGTTTTAAAGAAAGTTGGTATTTATAATGGATAAAATGAAAACTTTTTTAATAATTTAGCTGTAGATTTATCTCAAAAACTATAGAAAAAGAAAAAGTAAATATAATGATTCCAATAATACATTTGCTTATTTCCTAGAACCAGAAAAATTTATTAATTATGTTTCAATATTAATAAATAAGGACGATCAACTTATAATTTATCACAGCATGTGTAGAAAATGTTTAAATGAAGATCATAAAAAACTGCTAATGAAATTTCATTATGATTTAAACCGACTTCCAAGATAGTTAAATTAGTAAGTTCTGCTTTTACTATTAGAGCTGTAACAAATGGAATCTATTTATATAGTATATGGAACAAAAAATAGTCTCTTTATTTCTGTATATCACTTTTTCAAAATTTTAAGCTAACTATCATTTTATATTTTAATTTTTAAAAATTAGTTATATAATCAATAATCAGATAAATATAAAAAGTACCAAATATATTATATATCGGATTCTCTTTATTTTCTTAAAATTAAATTTTGAAATTCTATTCTTAAGCAAGATCATATTTCTATCCCCATAAAAATACAGATACAAAATACCCTATAATATAGGCGTACAAAAAGTAGAATCTATTATTTTATTTTAAAATTTAATTTATAATACAAAATAACAGAATTATATTAAACTTTATTCTTTAAAATATATTCTATCACAAAGATAAGTTCTTTCTGTAGCCTTAAATAATAAAGAATTCTTTCTCTATAGATTATTTTCTTTTTATGTCTACCTCGTTTCTTAGGTACCTTCCCACTTAATTCAAATGTATATTCATTTTGCACCTCTTTTAATTCATATAAATAATCATGATTATTTATTATTTTTATTGAGGCATATACACATGTGATTTATAAAAAAATAGAAATTAGGAAGTAAAATCGAAGATAATATTTTAGATAACATACTTTCAAATGAGTTTAAAATTTTCATATAATATAGTTATTGGTGGTAAAAATTTAAAAGATGATATTAAAAATATAAATTCTAAATATAAAATATTTATCTTATAAAATTGATTATAATAAAAGAGAATCATTTAATCTCAAAGATAATTTAAAATTAATAAAGTAGTATATATAAGATATGTAAACACGCATGGTTACTAGATTTTTTAAAATTTATACTTGCATATTAGACTATATAATGATAGTATATTATTAAGAAATTTAAACATTTAAATAGGAAATATTACATATATTTTATAATTTAATTGATAAGAATTTTAATTTTGAAAAATTTTATATAAAAGAAAAAAGCCTTATTGCTTTAAAGATTGTTTGGCGACAATTTTTAAAGTAGCTACTAAGATATCACCACTATCTAAGTAACATTTTTACAACAAGACTTAACTCCTTATAATAAATTTAAGTCATAAAAACTTAAACGTCATTGACATATATTATGTATTAATTATAGCATATATACATAATTCATTTCAATAGATTTTTTTATAGGAAATTATAACTTTTGGAGCATTTGTTACATTTATATTTGATATTTGTAGCAGATGCTTTTTTCTTTGCCAAAATGAAAGGTAGGAAAATAAAAATGAGTAATATGAAAATGAAAAATGAGTCAGAGTTTGAATTTGATGAAGTATTAAATATGGGATTTACTACAGTTCCTAATGCAATATTTGAAAGTGATTTAACTTTTAATGCGGTAGGTATTTATTGTACTATTATAAAGATGAGAAATGCTAATGGCTGGAAAATATATCAAAGTACATTAGTGAGTGATAAAAATGGAAGAACAAAAGTAATGAATGGCATGAAAGAATTAATTGAAAAAGGTTGGATAGAAAAAATACAATTAAGAAATGAAAAAGGTCATTTAAATGGAGTCAAATATATTGTACGTAGCACTCCGACTACATTTTCACCGACATCAGAAAAACCGATATCGGTAAAACCGACATCGGATAAACCGAAATCGGATAACGTGTCACTACAAATAAATAAAAATACAAATAAAAAAAATACAAATAAAAAAAATACAAATAAATATACTACTCAGTGTCAGCATCAAGATGCTTGTAGTAGTTCTAATGCAGATATAAAAGATTCTTCAAATGCTGTAAATCTTATAGAAAATAATACACATTTAGTTCTTACTAACAATCAAATTAAAAAAATTAATAGTTGGGATATAGAAAAATTAAGAAAAGCTATAAAAATATTTAATGAACGACAAGGTCAATATTTTGCGTTACTAGAAAAGATTTATAAAGATAATCGAAACTTTGCACCTAAAAATAATTCAAATAATAATAAATCTAACTCTACTTTTGCTAATTTCACACAAAGAGAATATGACTATGATAAGCTAGAGAAGCAACTTTTAGGATGGAAATAGAACAGTAGAAGTTTAATTAAATTTATATGTTTTAATGGTAATAACTCCATACTTTTAAAAATTTAAAAATTGAATTCTGAGATAATTTATATAGTTCAAAAAGTTCATTTTTGAACTGTACTATCATCATAAAATGTAAAAATTGAACTGTTAGATCACGTATAAAGTGATTTTTTAAATTCTATTCATAAAAATTTTTAAGTCTAAAGAAAAATAATTAATATTAAATAAAATTAGAAAATATAGATAACTTTATAAAAGCTATAAATGACAATATAAGAGTACATAAAGATAAATTATAAAATCTAATGATAGTTCTAAAGGCTCTTGTAGTAGCTCTAAAGATGAATTTATAGACCAAGTAAAGCAATTAGTAGAACTTAAAGAACAAGTATTGTAGAAGATAAATTTAAATTAGATTTTTATCACGAAGAATATCTCAAACTTATGAACAGTTTTTATTATAAATGTAAATATATAAATGAAAATGTTAAATATAGAAGAGACACAACAAGAAATAGAAAAATAAAATGATAAATATAGCAAATATCAAAGACTATAAAGAAAAAAATTTAAAATAGCGATACTAATAAAATACTTTTAGGGTTTAAATATGAAGGTTTAAAGGAAGAAGATGTTAAACAATTGAAAATTATACATTTATGTTAATATTTAATATTATTAACCCATATGGGAATTAATTTGATACCATACATAAGTAAATTACACTATTCATAACAAATAGTATAATAAAAATGATAAAAGTAACATATTGAGCCTATGTTACTTTTTATTTTATGAAAGTACTTCTAACGGTCATTACTAGTATGATTCAAGGGAATTTAAAAAAAGTAACACAATTAGTATTATGTTATGTTTTTTTAAGGTAAAAATCAGGTGAAAAAATGAAAAAGTTTTGTAGCTTATGTAATAAAAATCTTATAGATATAAAAGAAAAATGCTGTAATGATTGTAAAGATAAATTAAGCAAAAGACATAAAATCTATAAGAAAGATAGAAAAGATATTATAGAACAAAAATTCTATAGTTCTAAAGATTGGTTAAAGGTTAGAAATATTATAAGAAACTTAGATAATAATTTGTGTCTTATGTGTTTAGAAAATAAAGAGTTAAATAATATAGATACAGTACATCACATAGAAGAGTTAAAGGAAAATTGGTCAAAGAGATTTGAAAAAGATAATTTAATCAGTTTATGTGAAAGCTGCCATCAAAAGATCCATAAGAATTATTTAATAAGTAAAGTAAAAAAATTAGAAATTCAACATAATTTAAGAGTATTAATTAAGAAATATAGAGAATAAGAAAGGAAGTGTTAATATGCCAGTAATAATTGGTGGAGTAGCTGTTTGGTTAATTGGTTGCATGGGAATAGCACACTATGGAGTAGATATGTCAATGTGCTTTTAGTAGAAAGGAAGTAACTAAATGAAATTATTATGTATATTGCTTACTGTAATATTATTTATGTTTAAACTATTAAACTTAGTTAATATCAGTTGGCTAATGGTATTTATGCCAATAATCCTAATGCTTATTTTTATATTTATAATTATTGTATTAGCAACTATAACAGAAATGAATATAAAAAATAAATTTTAAAACTATAGGGGGGGGAGGTTGTGAGAATAAAAAGAATTTTTTAAAAGTCGCATTGGCAGTTTTCCTTACACAAATTTCCCAAAACCCATTAAAGGGGGAGAATTAATATTCAAATGACGTAGATATAAGTTTTATATCAGTTATTACTTAATAAAAATAATAAAATTCTTAAGGAATTTAAACTAAAAAATATTAAAAGTATATATAATCTATATCTAATAAAGTAAAAAATAAATTAGGTTTAATTTTACCTATATAGTATCAAAATAACTATTTATCTAAATGTTTATTATAAAATATGCAAAATATATTTTCACATAGTTAAAATGATTGTATAATAAAAGCATTAAATAAACTTAGTTTAAATGATGTTTTGGAGGAGTAAACAATATTATGGGAAATTATTATAGTTACATGAGAATATCAACAAAAGAGAGCAATGATAAACAAAGTTTTAATAGACAGGAAAAAAGTTTAAAAACATATGCGAAAGATAATAATATAGAATATTTATTAAGTTTTAAAGATGATACTAGTGGAAATACATTTAATAGAACACAATGGAACAAGTTAGAGAAAATATTACAAAAAGGTGATACCATAGTTTTTAAAGAAATAAGTAGATTCACAAGAGAAGCTGAGAATGGATATAAAAAATATATGGAGTTAATGCAAAGAGGTATTAATTTAATATTTTTAGATAATTCAACTGTATCAACAGATTATATAAAGAATTTAACTACTATAGCTAATACTCAAAGTTTAGTTACCAAAACTGCATTAGATAGTACTATAAAGTTATTGCTAATAGTTGAATTGGATAGAGTACAGCAAGAAAGACAGCTTATAGTAAAAAGAATAAAACAAGGTATAGAAGCATCAGAGAAAAAAAGTGGAAGAAAACAAGGTAAGCTTGATAAAATGAGTGATAAACTAAGAGATGATATAAAAGAATTTTTAAGTGATAGAAGTATAAAACAAATAGATTTGATAAATAAACACAATATAAGTCGAAATACGCTAAAGAAGTATATAGAAATAGTAAAAGAACAATAAACTTCAGATACAATGATAGAAAATTGAAATATTTAGATACTATTTATTTAGTGTCTTTTTTATTTACTCTTATACACCTCTGTAAGATGTTTTAAATATAAAGAGTTAAAAATAAAATATATTCGTTAATATTAATATGTGTTATAGAACCTTTGATAATTTAAAAATATAATATTTAATACAAACATGTTGATTTTTAAGGTTAATTTTTTATATTAGTAACAATTTTATCTATATTTGTTGGAGTTATAATTACTGTAGCTACTATATTAATAGCTCTATGGATAGAAGAATAATAAAATTATTAAGAGCATTTAAAAAAACTAGATGTACAATTTCATGCATAAAAATATCAGTTTTAACTAGAATATAGATATACTAGTATTAATAGGTGTATAAATCAAACTATATTTTAAAAAACTTGTTTTTAATATTCATTATTGTACATTGTAGGCTTACTATTTATTTCATTTATAAGAATGAGTAGTGTATTAGTTAGGTTAGTTTTTAAGTTATTAGATTAAGTTTTTGATGCTAATAATTCAATAGTGATTACTTTAGATATTAAATTTTGTCTAGAATAAAATCAGGTTACTTTGGTTTCTTTTGTTTTTTTATTAGATTAAGGAGTAATAGCTTTATATAGGAAATTTGATAGGTATAAAAATAGGTTGGGGTAATCTAAAAATTTAGATTAAATTTCTAAAAGTCTAATTGGAAATTTTTATCATATTGATTTCTTTAAAATATTAAAGAGGGGATGAAGTATGATGAAATGTAATTAATATATTAAGATCCAGTTGAATAAAAAATAATTAAAGGAAAGTTAAATATTTAATGTTAATATTATTTTATTATTGAATAAATATTTTTAAAAGTTAATTTTTGTAAATATTCATGAGTTTATAACTCATGAATATTTACGTCTGGTAATACCTGTTTATAGTATTAATTTAAAAGCTAAAGAAATATTATATCTTTAACTTCAGTAATGTCATAAAGATTATAACCTTTAAAAATTTAAGTCTTATTTCTTTATCAGACTTAGTTTTTCTATAATATTTAAAGCTTCGCATCGTAGTGCCATTAATGGCAGATTCTCATATTAGATCTATAAATTCTATAACTATAGTATAGAGATTATAAGAGCGTTTTTAATAATTAATAGTATAATCATAAATAATCATTTATTATGATTATATTTATTTGGGGTAAAATAATTTTTTAATAAAGACTAATCTTTTTCAGCAAATATTACTTTAACTCCCTTTTCTTTAAGTTTTTTAACTTCATCTTTATCAGCATCTTTATTTGTAATGACATAATTAACATCTTTAATATCACCGCTAGAAAAGTTATGATGTATTCCAATCTTTGAACTGTCAGCTAATACAAAGGTTGGTCCGCTACAATTTTCTAACATTTTCCTATTAATAGTAGTTTCTTGAAAAACTGAAGTGCTTATTCCACAATGAGAGGCTATGCCACTAACTCCTATAAAACATTTTGCAGCAGTAATTTTTGAGATTATTTGCGTTGCAATATCTCCAACCATAGATTGCTTTCTTCCGTATACTTCACCACCTATAAGTATTACTTCTATTTTAGGAGATAGGTTCATTCCTAAAACTTTTCCGTTATTTGTGATAACAACTACTCTTTTATCATTAATATATTCTAAAATTTTTATAGCAGTGGAACTTGAGTTTATAAAAATACTATCATTGTTTTCTATAAATTGTGCTGCTTTTTTTGCAATTAGTGATTTTATTTCATTTTTGTTATCCGGAGCAATATCATAATGAAGATTTTTATTTAAAGTGTTTTTAATAATTTCAGCACCACCATGGGTTCTATTAATAAGTCCTTCACTTTCCAGAGTTTTAAAGTCTCTTCTTATAGTTATATTTGAAGTATTTAAAAGTTTAGCTAACTCTTCTGTTTTAGCAAATTTATTTTTTTCTAAATAGTTTAATATAGCCTCCCGTCTTTTTAAAATAAATTTTTTTGTACTTTTCATTTTAAGTCACTCCTCGAATTTTAAAACACGTTACTTGTGTAGTAGATATAAACGTAATATATATAAGTATAACATAAAAATTGATAAAATATTAAACTTTTAATAAAAAAAAGAACAAAACGAACATTATTTTTAATATTTTATGTTTTTTAGATTAAACTATTGAAAATTAGACGATTATAATATATAATTTAATCAATAAATGATTTGATAAAGATCAAAAAGAACAAAAAGATCAAAAATGGAGGTTAAGTATGAGTAAAATAGATGAAATAACAAGAGAATCATGGATTTTAAATACATTCCCTGAATGGGGAACATGGTTAAATGAAGAAATAGAAAATGAAATAGTTAAACCGGGAACTTTTTCTATCTGGTGGCTAGGATGTACAGGAGTATGGCTTAAAACTGAAGGTAATGCTAATTTATGCATAGATTTTTGGTGTGGAAGTGGTAAGAAAACTAAAAAAAATCCATACATAAATCCACAACATCAAATGGCTAGAATGTGTGGCGGAAAGAAATTACAACCTAATTTAAGAGTTGCACCATTTGTATTAGATCCATTTGCAATAAGATCAGTAGATGCTATAATATCTACACATGATCATAACGATCATATAGATATAAATGTTGCAGCAGCTGTTCTTAAAAATTGTTCAAGCAATATTCCATTTATAGGACCACAAGCATGTGTAGATAAATGGATTGAGTGGGGAGTACCAAAAGGAAGATGTGTAGTTGTTAAACCAGGTGATGTAATAAAAGTTAAGGATGTTGAAATACATGTATTAGAATCATTTGATAGAACTGCATTAATTACAGCTCCACCAGAAGGAAATTTAAGAGGAAAGATGCCAGTTGATATGGATTATAAAGCTGTTAACTATTTAATAAAAACTCCTGGTGGAAATTTATATCATAGTGGAGATTCACACTATTCAAATTATTATGCTAAGCATGGTAATGATAACAAAATAGATGTAGCTCTTGGTTCATACGGAGAAAATCCAAGAGGAATTACAGATAAAATGACTTCAGTAGATATTTTAAGAATGGCTGAAGCATTAAAAACTCAAGTAATAATACCATTTCATCATGATATATGGTCTAATTTCCAAGCAGACCCTAATGAAATATTAGTTTTATATGATATGAAAAAACATAGACTACAATATAAATTTAAACCATTTATATGGCAAGTTGGAGGAAAGTTCACATTCCCAACAGATAAAGATAATAGAGAGTATCATTATCCAAGAGGATTTGATGATTGTTTTGAGGTAGATATTAATCTACCATATAAATCATTCCTATAGTATATATAGAGATAGGAGGAAAAGTTTATGTTAAAAGAAATAATTGAAAAAAAGAGATATTCTTTTCACCAAGGCTTTGATAATTGGGAGGATGCAGTGAGAGCTGCATGCGCTCCCTTAATAGAACAAAAAGCCATTGAAGAGGAGTATTCTGATTTAATAATACAAAGTATAAAAAAGCATGGACCATATATAGTAATTGCACCTAAAATTGCTATACCTCATGCGCAAGAAGGAAAAGCAGTTAATGAAACAGCTGTATGTTTCATGAAAACTAATACTGCAGTTAGTTTTGGAGATAGTGAAGAGTATGATGCACAATTATTTTTTGTGCTAGCATCAGTGGATAATGAAGTTCATCTTCAAAATCTTTCAAAGATGGTAGAATTAATATCAGATGAGGAAACAGTAGCTAAACTTTTAAAAGCAGAAACAGTAGAAGATTTGAAGAAGATAGTTTAAAGTTTATTAAAAAATAATATTTTAGTATTTTTTAATTTACATAAAAGATAGTAAGATATATGCAAAGGATGATAAATTTTATGGGTTACATGATTTTGATTTGGCAATTTTTCCAAAATAATATATTAAATAGTGCGCCATTTCTTGTTGGTCTCATAGTATTTATAGGGTATTTAATACTTAAAAAACCTATATATGATGCTATATCAGGATTAATAAAAGCAATTGTAGGTTATCTAATTTTTAACGTTGCGGTAAACGGTTTTTTTAATAATTTTAATCCAATACTTTTAGGACTTAGAAATACTTTTCACTTGCAAATGGCTGTTATGGACCCGTACTTTGGTCAAATTGCAGCCCAAGAAGCTATAACCAAAGCTGGAAGATCATTTTCTATGATGATAATTGTTTTAGTTATAGGATTTGCATTTAATCTACTTCTTGTATTATTAAAAAAATATACAAAAGTGAGAACTGTATTTATTACAGGTCAAGTAATGGTACAACAATCAGCAATAGCTTTATGGTTAGTATTCTTCTGCTTCCCTAAATTAAATAATATAGTAATAGCACTTATCTTAGGATTACTTTTAGGAACTTATTGGGCAGTATTTTCTAACCTTACAGTAGAACCTTGTCAAGAACTTACTCAAGGTGGAGGTTTCTCGTTTGGACATCAACAAATGCTAGGAGTTTGGATTACAGATAAAATTTCAGGTTTATTTGGTAAAGTTGAAAACGATAAGAAAGATATTGGAGATATAAAGTTTCCGAAGTTTTTATATTTATTTAATGATAACGTTGTAGCAACAAGTATAATAATTACTATTTTCTTTGGAATTATAATGTTATTAATTGGACCAAATATGATGCATAAGCTTGATCCAACTTTTAGTTATAATACAAACTTTATATTTTACATAGTAAGAAAGTCGTTAACTTTTACAGTATACTTAAGCATATTGCAACTTGGCCTTAGAATGTTTATTTCAGAGTTTGTAGAAATATTTCAAGCTATATCAGATAAACTTTTCTCAGGTTCAGTAGTTACAGCAGTTGACTGTGCTACAATATTTGGATTTGGTCATCCAAATCTATTAACAATAGGCTTCTTATTTGGAGTAATTGGTCAAGTTATTGCAATAATGGGTCTTATAGTTTTCAGAAGTCCGGTAATTGCAATTTCAGGATTTATACCTTTATTCTTTGATAATGCTACTTTTGCCGTATTCGCATATAAAAAAGGTGGTTTAAAAGCTTCAATAATAATACCTTTATTATCAGGATTTATTCAAATAGCTTGTGGTACATTTGCGGCATACTACTTTGGATTAGCTCATTTTGGTGGATATAGTGGAAACTTTGATTGGGTTACATTATGGCCAGCTGTAGCATTTTTAATGGATAAATTACAATACATTGGAGTAGTAATAGCTCTTATAGCAATGCTATTAATTCCTCAAATTCAATACCTCAAAAATAAAAAAGGTTATTTTAAAATTGCTGAAGATTATGAGGGATATTTAGAAGATAAAGAAAATAATAAATAAATATGATAACTATAAATTTTTATATAAATAAAGTAATATTAAATTTTAGTTAATTTTAGGAGGAGATAGTTATGTTAAAAGTAATAGCAGCATGTGGAAATGGAATGGGATCAAGCCAAATTATAAAAATGAAAATAGAAAAGATTTTTAAAAAATTAAATGTTCCAGTATCAATTACTCATACAAGTATAGGAATAGCAAAAACACAAGCTTCAACTTATGATGTAGTTTTTTGCTCAGAAGCATTAAAAAGAAATTTTGATAATGCACAAAAATCAGGAACTATAGTTATAGGACTTAAAAATATATTATCAGAAAAAGAAATAGAAGAAAAAATACTTGAAAATGTAGTAAATAAATAGTTCATACTAACTGCAGATAATTAAAAAATAAATATTAATTTCAAAGTAGGGAGTGGTTTTAATGAATTTTGAAAGAAAATTTTTAACTGATTTACATAGATGCTATGCAACTAGTAGTGTAGTTATAGATGGAGAGGAAAAAATACTTGTGGCAACTGAAGGGGAAGGTCCGTGTTTTATGTATAATCTTAAAACATTTGAACAATCAACTGTATGGGATGGCCCTGGAGGAACCATGTCTATTGTTGCAATACCTAGAAGAGAAGGAGAATTTTTAGCGGTACAAAATTTCTTTCCAACATTTCAAGCTAAAGATTCTCAAATAGTATGGGGAAAATATATTAATGAAAAATGGGAAATAAAAACTTTATTTAAACTACCATATTTACACCGCTTTGATATATTAGATGCAGATGGAAAGCTATATTTTATAGGTGCAATTTTATGTAATAGCAAACAATTTAAAGAGGATTGGAGCGATCCAGGAAAAATTTGTGTAAGTGAAATTCCAGATGATTTAACTAAGCCTTTTGAGTTTAAGGTTATTAAAGAAGGATTAACTAAAAATCATGGTTATTGTAGAGGAGAATATGAAGGTAAAATAGTTTCTTTTGTAACTGCACAAGAGGGGGTATTTAGGGTAACCCCTCCTTATGGAAATAATGATTGGCTAGTTGAAAAAGTAATAGATAGGCCAACAAGTGATATTGCCATTGTAGACATTGATGAAGATGGAGAAGATGAGTTAGTAACTATAGAAGAATTTCATGGTAAGTATTTTAGAATTAATAAGAAGTATGGAAGTGAATATAGAATTATATACCAATATAATAAAAAAATGGATTTTGGCCATGTGGTTTGGGGAGGAAAACTTAGAGGAGTTCCAACAATAATTGGTGGTTATAGAAGAGAAGATAAAGATTTATTTTATGTACAGTGCACCGACAAAGAAAAACTAGAGTTTGACACAAAAATTATTGAGTCAGGAGTAGGCCCAAGTAATATACATGTTATAAATGAAAAAGATAGAGATATAATAATATCAGCAAACAGAGAGGTTGGACAAGCTGTTTTATATATTGTTACAGAGTAAATTTAAAATAATATGTTACTAGTGGTTATGTATATTTAGATTATAATATTAGTTTTATAGTATTATTTAAATCTAAATATGCAAGCATATTATTAATTATTATTTTAGGAGGTAATGGTTATGGTAAATTTTATGCATTCTTTTTTTACTAATATAACGGCTCCAGCATTTTTACCTGTTATTATATTTATAATATGTAAAGTGTTAAAAATGAAAACCAAAAAAGCATTTTTATCAGGTTTATACGCTGGTATTGGTTTAGAAGGTTTTATGTTATTAATAAATGCTTTTACTCCGATAGTAAGTCCTATAGTAAAGCAAATGGTAGATAGTACAGGAATACATTTACCAATAATAGATTTGGGGTGGCAAACAGCATCGGTATTTGCATATTCAAGTGAAATTGGATTGGTATTCTTTGCCTTTGCAATAGTATTTCAAGTATTTTTATTTTTTATAAAATGGACAGATATATTCCTTCCATCAGATTTATGGTTAAACTATACATATATGATTTGGGGTGCAATGCTATATGTCGCAACTGGAAACTGGATACTATCATTTGGGCTTATGGTTATATTAAACCTTTTCAGTATTCTAATATTTGAGATTATATCAAACAGATGGTCTAAATATTATAAATATCCTAATTGTACTATTATATCAATGCATAATACAGAAGCTAGTTTATTTTTAATATTAATAGATCCATTACTTAATCTTTTGAAGCTTAATAAAGTTAAAATAAATCCTAAGAGATTAAAGGAGAAATTAGGGATATTTGGGGAACCAGCTACATTAGGATTACTTGTAGGATTATTCATAGGTTTTTTAGGAAATATAAGTAGACTTGATAGTTTAGTAGCATGGGGACAAATAACTAAATTAGGAATAGTTTTAGCAGCTCTTATGCTTATATTTCCTAAAATTGCTGGTATATTTGGGCAAGCATTTAAACCTATGGCTGAAGCTGCAAATAAGAGTATACTTGGTGGAAATGAAGAGGGAGCTAAAAATAGCACTGAAAATAAGAAACCAATTGTTAAAAAATCTAAAAAATGGTTTATTGGCGTAGATGATTCTACAGGTTATGGTGAACCAGCTACATTACTAACAGGTACTATACTTATACCAATTATGTTATGTATGGCTTTAATTTTACCAGGTAACGAAACATTACCTATGGTCGACTTAATATCGTTACCATTCATGATTGAATCAATAATAGCTTTAACAAATGGAAATATGATAAAAGTAATAATAACAGCTACAATGTGGTATTCAGCAGGTTTATATATGTGTACATGGACAGCACCATATTATACACATGCAGCAGAAATAGCAGGAATAGCTTTAACATCTGGTGCGCTTATGATAACAAGTTTTAATATGATGGCACAGCCAATAGCAGGGGCAATCTTCTTTGCATTCTTAACACAAAACCCTCTATGGATAGGCCTTGTAATAGTAATATATTTTATATGCTTTATTATAGTAAAAACACAAAAGGCAAAAATACATGGATATATAGAAAGACAGGCAGCTAAAAATGATAAAGCTAGTGCTGAAGAAGAATGGGCAAGTTGATAACAGGCTTAAAATGAAAAGGAGATTTAAATTATGCTAGAAGAGTTAAAAAAACAAGTATTTGAAGCGAATCTTTTATTACCTAAAAATAATCTAGTAGTATTGACATGGGGAAATGTATCTGGAGTAGATGAAAGTAGACAATATATGGTTATAAAGCCATCTGGCGTAAACTATGATGAAATGAAAGTTAGTGATATGGTAGTAGTTAGCCTAAGGACAGGAAAAGTCGTAGAAGGGGAGCTTAATCCATCTTCAGATACAGCTACACATATTGAGTTATATAACAAGTTTAGAGATATAAAAGGAGTAGTTCATACTCATTCAAGATATGCAACAATTTGGGCTCAATCAGGAAAAGATATACCACCTCTTGGTACAACCCATGCAGATTATTTTTATGGAAATATACCTTGTACCAGAGAAATGACTGAAAAAGAAATAAAAGGAGAATATGAACTTGAAACAGGTAAAGTTATAGTTGAAACATTTAATGATAAAAATCCATTATATGTTCCTGGGGTATTAGTTCATTCTCATGGTCCTTTTACTTGGGGAAAAAGTCCTTATGATGCAGTGTATAACGCAATAGTATTAGAAGAAGTTGCTAATATGGCATTATATACTAAACTACTTTCTGAAAGTGATTTTAAACCTATGAATAATGTATTAGAGCAAAAGCATTTTTTAAGAAAACATGGTGAAAATGCATATTATGGACAAAAAATAGGAGATAAGTTATGAAAAAATATACTTTAGGATTATATGAAAAAGCAATAAAATTGGATCTTACATGGGAAGAAAAATTAAGTTGTGCTAAAGAAAATGGTTTTGATTTTATTGAAATAAGTATAGATGAGACAGATGAAAAATTAAAAAGACTTAATTGGACAAAAGAGGAACGTTTAAAATTTTTAGAAGCGCAATTTAAAATAGGTATACCAGTAACTTCTATGTGTTTAAGTGCTCATAGAAAATATCCTATGGGTAGTTTAGACAAAGAAGTAAGAAAAAAATCAATGGAGATAATAGAAAAAGCGATAATACTTGCACAAGATATAGGAGTAAGAATAATTCAATTAGCTGGTTATGATGTTTATTATGAAGAACATAGTGAGGAAACGGAAAAATTATTTTTAGAAAATTTAAGAAAAAGTGTAGAAATTGCATCAAAATACGGGGTGATTTTAGGATTTGAAACTATGGAAACAGGTTTTATGGATACTGTAGAAAAAGCTATGAAATATGTAAATATTATAAATTCTCCATACCTAAAGGTTTATCCTGATATAGGAAATTTAACTAATGCATCTAAGGCATATAAGAATAGTATTATGTATGACTTAGAAAGTGGACAAGGTTTTATATTCGCTTGTCACTTAAAAGATACAGTTCCAGGAAAATATAGAGATATAAAATTCGGTGATGGAAGTGTTGAATTTGAAAAAATTATAAAAAAAGTATGGAAATTAGGTGTTAGAAGATTTACAGGTGAGTTTTGGTACGATGGAGAGGAAAATTGGCAAATAGATATCAAAGAAGCTAATAAATTTTTAAGAGAGAGAATAGACAAATGTATTTTATAATAGAATAGGTGTAGTTTAATATGACAATTCAATATATTTTTAAGTGCTTATAGGGAGGGTTATCATGAATACTATAGAAAATTTACAAGAAATGTCAACGATAATAAGAAAAGATATTGTATCAATGTTAACAGCATCAGCGTCAGGTCACCCAGGTGGATCTTTATCAATAGTAGATATAATGACAACTTTATATTTTAAGGAAATGAATATTGATGTTAAAAACCCTAAAGATGAGAACAGAGATAGATTTGTTTTATCAAAGGGACATGCGGCACCAGCTCTATACAGTGCTTTAGCAAGAAAGGGATTTTTTGATGCTAAAGAAT
>CAUWNL010000053.1:0-18167 GCA_963559995.1 uncultured Sarcina sp. | reverse complement strand
AAATTAAAACTAAAAACTAATTAAGTTAAGGTTAGAATTTATAAAAATATGTATATATTATAAATTAAATTTTGAAAAGTAACAAGACAAAAATTTAAAAAGTTCCAAATATTAGGATTGAGTTTGATGTAATTTAAAAAATTATTAATAAAATATAAAAAGTATAAAGTTTTATAAAAGTATAAAATGTGGAAATTTGATAAAAAATATAGAAAAATTAGAACTATTAGTATATAATGTTATTATTATTCTGATGATAAAACTTATAATATATATCATAAAATTTAGATATTATTTAATTAAAGGGGGAAGTTTTAAGGGGTGAAAAAAAACAAAATTAATAATTCTAAAAGTAATTTATTTAATAAAATTAAATCAAATAGGTTAAATATAGCAGTATGGCTTTTAGGTTCTTTTTTTATAGTGTTCTTTGGAGAAACCCTTCAAAGAGGATCTATTAATAAAACTTTTGAATTTATAACAACTAGAAATATAGTGTTTTTTTCTAACTACGTAATTATTTTAGTTATTACATCTTTAGGATTTCTATTTAAGAGGGCAAAATTATCTTATATGGTGATAACAATAATATTACTAGCTTTTTATATAACAAACTTTTTTGTAGAAAGGGTTAGAGGTACTCCTATTATGTGGGCAGATATTTACTCTATAAAAGATGGAGTATCTATGATAGGTGAATATATAAATAAAAATACTATAATAATAGCTTTGATATTCATTATAATTATTTCTTTCCTATTAATATTTATAGGAAGAAAAGAAAAGGTTTATTATAGCAGAAAACAGTCCTTTATACGAGGTATATTATTTATTATACCGTCCTTTGTATTAGCTTGTGGAGTACTATATTATACAGACAATATTGTAGGTAAATTTTATAGATATAGATGGGATATGCCAAGTACTTATGAAAATAATGGATACTTATTTTCATTTATAGATAGTACAGCAGGGTTTAAAGTTGAAAAACCAAGGGAATATACTAAGAATATGGTACAAGAGATAAAAGATACATTAGATAGTAATGATAAGATAGTAGAAGTTTTTTCAAATGATGATACTATTTCACAAGATTTAAATGTTGTAGCACCAAATGTAATAGTTGTTCAATTAGAATCATTTTTTGATATGAGTTTAGTAGATAATATAGAGCTCTTAGAAGATCCTATTCCTAATTTTAGAAGATTATATAAAGAAGGAAGTAGTGGACTTGTTAAAGTGCCAACCTTTGGAGGAGGAACTGTAAGAAGTGAATTTGAAATGTTAACAGGGCTGTCTATGGATTTTTTACCAGTTGGTGAGATTCCTAATAATAATGTATTAAAGAGAATGCCAGTAGAAAGTCTTGCATATATACTTAAAGATAATGGATATACAACAAGTGCTATTCATAATCACACAGGAAACTTTTATAATAGAGATTTAATATATAAAAATTTAGGGTTCGAAAATTATGTCTCAAAAGAATATATGACAGAGTTTAAAAATGATACAACTTATGCACCAGATATATTAAATTTAGATAGTATAAAGACGTTACTTGAAAGTGACAAACCACAATTCATATATAATGTTACAGTTGAAAGTCATAGCCCTTATAATAAAGACTTTACAAGGGAAAATGGCATAGTTTCAGGAGACTTTACAGAAGAAGCTTTAAATCAATTAGAGCATTATGCAAGTAAGGTTCAAGAAGTGGATAAATATATAGGAGCTTTAATAGATTATTTAGATTCATTAGATGAGCCAACAATAGTTCTAATGTTTAGTGATCATCTGCCACAATTGGATGTATTATCAGAAGAAGATGAAGACTTTAGTGGTGATAATAAATATTATACTCAGTACTTTATATGGGATAATATGGGTCTTGCAACTACTAAAGAGGATTTAAGTGCTTATCAATTAGGAAGTTTTATGCTTAGTAAAGCTGATATGGACTCTTATGGAACTATAACAGCTTTTCATAAAGAGTATAAGAACAGTGAGGATTATGAAAATAAATTTGAAAATCTTCAATATGACATCCTATTTGGTGAGAAGTATATATATGGAGGAAAAAACCCATATAGCACTATAAATACTAAAATGGGAATTTCAGATATAGTTATAAATAGTGCAATTATTGAAGATGATAGACTGATTATAAAGGGAAAAAACTTTACAAGATTTAGTGATGTATTTATTAATAATAAAAGGGTAAATACAAATTTTGTTAATAGTAATGAATTAATTGTAGAGAATATTAGTAATAACATTTCTGAAATCAAGGTAGGTCAAATAGGTCTATATAATAAGGCATTAAGTTACTCTCCTATATATAAGATGGAGAATAGTTAAGGAGTTAAATTTATAAAAACTTTATCTAAAGTACAAAACTTTAGTAAAACTTTACCTTGAATTGATGATTTATCAATAAGACCAAAATATCTAGAATCATAACTAATAGGCCTATTATCCCCTAAGACAAAATATTTATCTTGGGGGATTGTTACTTCTATTTTAAACATAGAGTTCTCTACGTTTTTGGCGTAAGGTTCCTTTAATAGATTTTCATTTATAAAAACATTGTTATTAATAATTTTTATAGTGTCTGCAGGAACTCCAATTACTCTTTTAACTATATATTTTTCAGCATTATCATGGGTATATTTTATGTTAACTATATCATTATAATTAGGAGAAGTGTTCTTGTAAGAGTTTAAAGCTACTAGTAAAAAATCATTAGAATGCAAAGTGTTTTCCATAGAACTTCCATAAACTTTATATAAGAGAAAATTACAAGATAAAATATAAAATATAAGACTAGATATAATAGTAGAAAGAGTTAAAGTTTTATAGTATTTTTTAAAAAACAATTTAAAGTAGTTTAAGAATTTCATATACAACACCTCAAGATAAGAATATACATATAAATATTTAAATATATGTAAAGATATTAATAAATAATATAATTACTATAAAATTATTACCAATATTTATGATAAATAATCTAAGTAAATATATTAATATTTATTTAAGGCCACATTATTGAATATTTATTAAAGATAATGTATAAAATAAACTATAATATTATAAGGAATAAGATAAAAATACAAAAGATAAAGGAAACATTTACAGTATATAAGAGTAGAATAATAATGAGAAAATTTATAAATTTTAGGGCGTGAAATTATGGGGAAGTTAATAAATTATTATGGAATGGGGAACACTGCTAGAGGAAGTGTAAATTTTTATCAATCTATATTTCAAGGATTAGATAAAATTTATGGATTAAAGGGTGGCACAAGTTCTTATAAGACTCAGCTTTTAAAAAAGCTTTCAGAGAATTATAGTAAAAATTATAATGTAGATGTAATAAATAGTTCAATAGATTTAAATAAAATAGAAGGAATTATAGTTAAAGATTTGAGTTTAGCTATTGTAGATTTAACACCTATTCATGGAGTAAAACCTATTAATGATAAGGTAAAGATTTTAGAAATTGATTTAAGCAAAGCGGAAAATAAAAATATATTAAAGATAAATAGTCTGAATTTAAATGCATTAAAAAAATCATTTAATGATAATATTAAAAGGGCTACTAAGGAATATGAAAAAGCTTTAGAGATACATGATATTTGGGAGACATTTTATATAAGCAATATGGATTTTAAAAGGGCAAACGAACTTACTCTTGAGATAATGGAAAAGATTATTCCAAAAGATAAATTAAGGGATTCATTAGGACTTACCTATGATAGGTATTTAGGAGCTGCAACTTCTACAGGATCTAGAGATTACGTTATGAATTTAACAGATGGGCTAAAAAGGTATTTTATAAAGGGAAGGCCAGGAACTGGAAAATCAACAATATTAAAAAAAATAGCAAGTAAGTTAGTAGAAAAAGGATATGATATAGAGATGTATCATTGTGGTTTTGATCCAAATAGCTTAGATATGGTTATTTGTAGAATTTTAAATTTTGCAATATTTGATAGTACTTCTCCTCATGAATATTTCCCAGATAAGGATGATGACGAAGTTATAGATGTTTATAAGGAGGCAGTAAAGGAAGGAACAGATGAAAAATATATAAAGGAACTTAATGAGATAAAGAAAAGATACAAGAATAAGGTAGTAGCAGGGACAAAATATCTAGCTTTAGCTAAGGTTATAGTAGATAAGATAGAAGCAGTTTATACTAAGGCTTTTAAAGAAGAGGAAGCTGAAAAAATAGTTAAAGAATATTTAAAATCTATTTAAGATTTAAACATATAAGGGGCTAAAAAGTTTAGTCCCTTATATGTTTTTCATTGATTTATGTATAATTTTTTTAGTATGTTTTAAATAGAGACTTTCTTTTATAGAGTTTTTAATAGTATTTCTAATCTTATTTCTATAGTGTATAGTCCAAAGAATAGTTAATCCTATAACAGAATAGGTAATTAGATTTGAAGCTACAAGGAAAACTGATACTGACACATGAAAAACAAGAATAGTTTTAAGTGTAGCATCAAGTAACATAGCCATGCCCCAAACTGCATTCATAAACTTTATGGAAAATCTAAAATAATCATCTTTCCAAAGTTCTTTCAGAGAGGTTTCATTAAAAGTTTTTCTATCTGGCTCAAATTTAAGTATAAAATGATATACAAGAGGTTTTTTAAAAAGCATGGTTACTAAAAAGGCAAATCCTAATATAAATGTTACAAAAGATTCTTTTAATAGTAAGAATTGCTCATTACCACCTAAAAAGACACATCCAATACCCATACCAAAGCTAGCTAACATAAGTATTCCAAAGGCATCAACTTTTTTTTCTTTTAACACTTCATATATATTATAAAATATTGGAACTGTAATAGCTATTATAAGTGCATCTAAATTTGAGAAATATAGCATAAAGAATCTGTAAAGAATTAAGGGTAGGATAGAGTTTATTAAAACACTAGGTAAAACCAACTTAACTAGTGTTTTAAGAATTTCTTTTTTACTCTCCATATTTTTCACATCCATTACTAAATTGTTTATATATATATAATTATATAAAAAAATATTTCACAGGTCTAACAATAAAAAAGAAAATTTACAAATTAAAGGAATTTTAAACGTTGATATAAATAAAAAAAGTAGTAGAAGTATTATATTTTCTATATTTATTATTAAAATATAGAAAAAATTGATTAAAACAGAAAATTATTGTAACATATACATATGTAATCATTTGCCAAATTAAAAATTAAATGATTAATATTATTATACTTTAGGGGGAATTTTAATGTATAGAAGAAACAAAAAAATTAAATCATTAATATGCGCATCTATGGTTGGAGTTATGCTTAATTCTTTTGGTATACAGGTTTTAGCTACAAATTTAGTAGACCAAAATATTGAATCTTCAGCGAGAATTTTAGAAGAAGATAATTTAGACGAGATAGGAGAAAATATAAAGGCAGCAAGCTATACAAAAGCCATTGGCTATGGAAAAAATGCTATAGGAGGGCAAAATACAGCTGTTAAGGTCTTTGAGGTTCGTACAAGAAATGAACTTAAAAATGCACTATCAGCTAAAGTAATTGATCCTAGCACAGGAAAGGAAAGTGCTACAGCACCTAGAGTAATAGTTCTTATGAATGATATAAACTTATGTGTTGATTCAAGAGGAAAAGAGTTTATTCCAGGAGTATCAAGTACTAAAGATATGATTTGGACAAGTGGTTCAGATATGGCTAAGGATGTTATTTTAAAAGTTAATTCTAATACAACAATTCTTGGGAAATATGAAAATGAATCAGGAGAAGGAAGAACTATTTATGGCGGTGGATTAAAATTATCTAGTGGCACTGATAATGTAGTTATTAAACATGTGAATTTTGCAGATGCTTATGACTTTTTTCCAGAGTGGGATGGAAGTGAATGGAACACAGAACTTGATAACTTAACCTTAGAGGGTGCAACAAATGTATGGATAGACCACTGTACTTTTTCAGATGGAAATAATGTAGAAGTTGCAGAGGATTGTAAAGATAAGAATCAACCAATCTATCATGATGGTCTTTTAGACATAAAGAAAGGGTCTGATTTAGTAACAATATCTAATTGTGTTTTTGAAAATCATAAAAAGGCAATACTAATAGGGCACTCTGATTCTGCTTCAGCAACAGATGCCAAGAAGCTTAGAGTTACGTTTACTAATAATTATTTTAATAATATAAAGGAAAGAATGCCAAGATTAAGATATGGTAACATTCATTCATTTAATAATTATTATACTAGTGATAGTGACCACTTAATTGGATACGTATATGGAATGGGAGTAAATAGTACTGTATATTCAGAAGATAATATATTTGAATTAAGTAAGGGAAGTATTTATAAAGCTATGAATTCTGGAACTGCAACTTATTTTTATCAAGAGTGTGGAAGTATTTTAAATGGTAAGTTAGTGGAAGCTAATACTTATGGAGCTACAAAGCCAGCTTATACAAGTTCTGCAAAACCATCTTATAGCTATACATCAATTGATGTTACAGAAAGTAATTATAATAACCTTAAAAAATCAATAATTAATAATGCTGGACATAAAAATTAAATGTTATAGCAACAAAGAATATGTATTTAAATATATATAGTTGTTCTAAAGTTATTTAGTTTTAAGGTAATGTTTTTGTTAATTAATATAGTTATAAAAATTTCAATTTAGCTTATATTTAAAAGATGGTTAAAGTTCTTTATAACATAAGCTAAACTTTAATATTACTTTATATTAATAGTAAATTTTGTACTCACTGTTTTATAATATTTACTCATCTATCCATCTTTTTAGGATATGGAGTAAGGGGGAGGAATTTGGAAGCGTCATAAATTTTCATTTTTACCTCTTTTTAAATAAGCTTGTTTTAAGTTTTTATCATTCACTTAATAATTCATATTTATTATATAAATTATATCAAGAAGATAAGATTTTACAAAATATATAGATAACATAATAAAACTAATTTATAAAAATAAGTAAATAATATACAATTGAAGTAAAGTATTTTGATTTAAAGCTTTGCTTAATTTAAAAGATAAGGGGACTTAAAATGAAATTTAAGAAAATAATGACAATGGTTTTAACTACAACTGTTATGCTATCTAGTTCAAGTGTTAATGTTTTTGCAAACGTTAAACAAGAGAATATTCCAATGAATTTACAGGTTCCAGTTTTAGGGTATGACGAAGATACAATAGTTTTAACATGGGAAAAAGGAAAAGCTTATGAAAATATTGTAGATTATAAGGTTTATGCTAACGGTGAGTTTATTGGATATGCAAATGAGAATTTTGATGAATATTCAGATTTTACTAATGAATATATAGAATCTTTTTATGAAGGTGATACAAATAATTTTCATACAGAAATTCAAATAATGTCCTACAGGGCAGAGAATTTAAAACCTGATACAGAATATACTTTTACAGTTACAGGGGTTTTAGCTAATGGAAAAGAAACAGAACCTTGTGAAGCAATTGTTCAAAGAACAACTAAAACTCAAGATATAGTTAATATATTAGATTTTGGAGCAAAGGATACAGGAAGAATAATAGATTATAAGGGACGAGAAAAGGAAATAAAGGATAACACAAAAGCTATTCAAGATGCCATAGATGCATGTAAAGAAGGTGGAAAGGTTGTAATTCCAAAAGGAATTTATACTTGTGGATCTATATGGTTAAAGAGTAATATGACTTTAGAACTTCAAGAAGGGGCTGTTTTATCAGGATCAACAAATGTTGATGACTATGAACAAAATTATCTTTTAAGGGATTATTCAACGGATAGAAGAACTTGGGGATTGATAAATGCTTATGGAAAAGATGGGACTTTAGAAAATATAAGAATTGTTGGACAAGGTACAATTGATGGAAATGGATGGAAGTATGGAAGTGCATCTTTAGGATACACTACAGAGGTGGTATATCAAGAGAAAGATGTTTTAGATCCAGAAGGGTCAGAGTATAATCTGCCTTTATTTGCAGCAGGAACAAATGCTAATGTATATAATGAAAAGGATGAGAATCAAAGCTTAGGAATTTTA
This sequence comes from uncultured Sarcina sp., assembly GCA_963559995.1. Classification (GTDB taxonomy): domain Bacteria; phylum Bacillota; class Clostridia; order Clostridiales; family Clostridiaceae; genus Sarcina. The sequence goes on along the minus strand of CAUWNL010000053.1, from coordinate 10,083 downwards.
GCAAAAGATGCTGTAGAAAAAGCTTTAAAAGAAGGGTACACTAGAGGTGAAGCTTATTCAACTAGACCAACTCTAATGATATTAAAAGATGCCCATAATGTTTATATTGAGGATGTAACTTTAACTAACCCAGCATTTCATGGCATATCTTTAGGAGATTGTGAGAATATAACTGTAAATTCTATTAAAAACTTATCCTATGATAACAATAATGGAGATGGTATAGGAATAGATAGTTCAAGTAATGTTACTGTATTTAACTCATTTTTTGATACTGGAGATGATGCTATAAATTTTGCATCAGGTCTTGGTGCATTATCATCTTATAATGATGCAGTTTCTAATGTTAGAGTATTTAATAATTTTGTTAGAGAATCTCATGGTGGGATAATTGCAGCAGGGAGTCATACAGGAGCATGGTTTTATGATATAGTAGCTGAGGATAATGTTTCTAATCTATCTGATATGCCTTTTAGATTTAAAAGTAATCCTGTAAATGGTGGAGGTATAAAAGATGTTGTAATTAGAGATAATGCAGTTGCAAATCCAACTAAACAAGCCTTTGTTTTTACTACTAAGTATAGTGATGAAAATCAAATACTTCAATTTGAACCAGCAAATACAGTAGCTAAGTTTTACGGCATAGATATAAAAAATGTTACTGTTAAGGCTGATTCTAGTAATAAAAGTGTAGTTCCAATAAAGGTTGAGGGAAGTTTAAGTGATGGACATAATGGAATAAACTTTACAAATGTAGCTTTTGAGGATTTTAATAAAGGAACTTCTATAGAAGGATTAAGTAATTCAAGGTTTAAAAATGTCATATTTACAGGTATAGCGCCAAGTAGTGATAAGCAGTGGGCTATAACAGATAGTATCGATTTAAAATTCAAGGGAGATACTGTGAAAACAAATACAACAAATAATGCAGAATCTAAGCCATATTTTGAAGATTCAAAGGAAGTTACAGCAATAGTAGAATCTCAAGCTGTAAATTTGTCATGGACAGAGGCCAAGGATGATACAGAAATTTCTAAGTATGTAGTATTAACTTATAAGGATAAGGAGCTATTACATGAGGTTTTAGTAGATGGAAGGGAAACTAGTTATATAGAAAGTGGATTAATGCCAGGGGTTAAATATACTTTTGTAGTTCAAGCCGAAGATATGACTGGGAATAGAACAGAAAAAGGACCATCAATTACTGTAACTACATTAGATGACGCTTCAAAAGATAGAATCTTAGAACCTATAAGTAGAGATGTTGAGATAATTGGAACCACAGGGTACACATGGACAAATATTTCATTTCATGCTTTAGAAAATACAAGTGTAAGAAAATATGAGGTATATGTAAATGGAGTTAAAACAGGAGAAATATTAAATCCATATATAAGAGGAATTATTAAAGAAGGTAAGATTCAAACAAATGTTAGTGGACTTTCGCAAGGAAGTGAAAATACAATTATAGTAAAGGCTGTAAGTGATAATGGTGAAGTGTTAGAGTATAACCCTATAATAACTAAAACTTGGGATAAATTTGATAGATTTGCACCATTATGGGGAGAAAATACAGTATTAAAAGCAGATGTTAATGGTTTAGATGTAAATTTATCATGGAGTGGAGCTACTGATGATTCATCTATTCTTGGATATAGAGTTTATATAAATGATAAAGCAGTGGGAGGCAATTTTACTTCTGTAAATAAAAACTTAACAACTAAGGATACAAGCTATACTTTAAGTAATTTAGAGCCAGGAACTTATGAGATAAGGGTAGAAGCTGGAGATACTTGGTGGAGAAGTGAGTCTACTGAGTCAAAAATAGCAGCACCAACAAATTGGACAAATCATGGACCAACTGTAACTGTTGAAATTAAATAAGTAAAAAAATCGGCGCTATCTAATATTAGTGGTGCCGATTTTTATTTTAAAAGTAATCACTATTTTTAGAAATCAAGATAACTTATAAATAAAATAGTTTAAAAGATAATTTTATTTTAAATCATATATCTTGTTGTATTTATCATTTAAGTATTCTAAAAAATATTTAGAATTTAACTCTTCTTTAGTTATATTTTTTATAAGTTCAGATGGAGTATAAAGAGCTCCAAATTTATGAACATTTTCATTTAACCAGCTATGAACTTTTGAAAAGTTACCTATTTTTAAATCATCGTAAAGGTTTTTATAATCTTTTTTCATTGTATTAAGCATTTGAGCACTATAAAGGTTTCCTAAAGCATAGCTTGGAAAATATCCAAAGGAACCATCTGACCAGTGCATGTCTTGAAGTATCCCTTCTGAATCATTATTTGGGGTAACTCCTAAGTAGTCCTTATATTTTTTATTCCATGCGTCTTTAACATTATCTATGTTTAACTTATCATTTATAAGGTCTTTTTCAATTTCATATCTAATTATTATATGAATATTATAAGTTAATTCGTCAGATTCAGTTCTTATAAGGGATGGCATAACTATATTTATAGCTTCATAAAATTCTTCTAAAGTTTTATCTCTAAGGGATTCAAATTCGTATTTGGCATAAGGAAGAAAGTATTGCCAAAATTCTTTGCTTCTTCCTATTATATTTTCATAAAATCTTGATTGGGATTCATGGATACTCATATAAAGAGATGAGTCTAGTAGTGTACCTTGAAAATTGTCAGGAATATCTTGTTCATAAATTCCATGACCACCTTCATGAATGCAACTAAAGATTGAGTCTGTAAGATCCTTTTTATTGTAATTAGTTGTTATTCTAATATCCTTATTACCAAAACCTGTTGTAAATGGATGCATGCTTTCATCAAGTCTTCCAGAGTTAAAATCATATCCTAGTTTTTCTAGTATAAATTTTGAAAGTCTTTCTTTAGATTCTTTTTTAAAATCTCCAAATAAAAAGCTATTATCAATTTTTTTAGGACTATTTTGTATTCTTTTTAAAAGATCTAAAACACCATCTTTTAAGTCTTTAAAAATAATATCTAGTATTTCAGTAGTTAAGCCTTCTTCGTAGTCATTTAAAAGGGTATCATATTTATTTTTACCATAGCCTAGGTAATCTATAAATTCTTTTTTAAAATCAATTATTTGTTTTAAGTAAGGTTTAAATATTTCAAAATCGTCTTTTTCTTTAGCTTCTTGCCAGGCATTAAAGGATAAAGCACATGTTTTAACAAAACTACTATATCTGTCTTCAGGAATTTTTTTTGTTTCATCAAAAGCTTTCTTAGAAAGAGCAACTATTCTTCTATCAACGTCTAAAAGATTATCATTTACCTTTGTTAATTTGTTTAATAGTTTTTCCATCTTTTCAGAAGTTTTAAGTTTGAATACTTCACTAGATAAATATTCTATCATTTCAGAACGTTGATTAGCTGCATTTTTAGGCATTTTAGTTTCCATATCCCAATAAATTAAGGCTAATGTATTATTTAATCTACTAATTTTCACTAACTCCTTTTTTAATTCAGTAATTTTATTTTCCATAAATTATCACTCCTATGTATTAATTCTTAAATATTTTACAAATAATTATACATTAAAAGATAAAATTTGTTATTTTTAATTATATAATTTTTCCAACATATAAATACCTTAAAAAATAAAGGGCTAGAAATCATCTAACCCTTTATTCTCATTATTTAACTTTATAGATCCACCCTTCAGGTGCTTTAACATCTCCAAATTGTATTCCAACTAAAGTGTCGTAAAGTTTTCTAGTTATAGGTCCAACTTCTGTTTCACTATAAAATACATGAAGTTTATTTTTATATTCAATTCCACCAATAGGAGTTATAACAGCTGCTGTTCCACAAGCACCTGCTTCTTTAAATTCATCTAAGTTATCTATATACACATCACCTTCTGATACTTTTAGTCCAAGATATTCTTTAGTTATATGCATTAGTGAATATTTTGTTATACTAGGCAAGATAGATGGTGAAAGAGGAGTTATAAATTCATTATTCTTAGTTATACCAAAAAAGTTAGCAGCGCCTACTTCTTCTATTTTAGTATTAGTTGCAGGGTCTAAATATATACAGTCTGCAAAACCTCGTTTAAGTGCTATTTCATGGGCTTTCATACTAGCTGCATAATTTCCACCAACCTTTGCAGCACCAGTTCCACGAGGTGCAGCTCTATCGTAATCAGAAATCATAAAGTTTACTGGTTTTAAGCCTTCTTTAAAATAAGCTCCAACTGGTACACAGAATATACCAAATAAATATTCAGGTGCTGGTTTTACACCTATATTATGACCAACTCCAATTACAAAAGGTCTAAGGTAAAGTGTAGCTCCAGTTCCATATGGAGGTACAAAGTGTTCATTAGCTTTAACAACATCCATACAAGCTTTTATAAATTTTTCTTCAGGAATTTCAGGCATTAAAAGTTTATCTAAAGATTTATTTAATCTTTTTGAGTTTTCATTAGGTCTAAAAAGTTGAATTTCGCCATTTTTGGTTCTATAAGCTTTTAATCCTTCAAAACATTGTTGTCCATAATGAAGTGCAGTAGATGCTTCACTTATAGATAACATATTATCCTTTGTAAGATATCCATCATCCCAAGAACCATTTTCCCAAGTAGAGATATAACGGAAATCAGTCTTTATATAACTAAATCCTAGGTTGTTCCAATCAATATTTAATTCTTTTTTCATGTATGTATTCGCCCCTAACATAAATAAATTAATAGATATTGCAAAGATATTATTGTTTTATAATATGAATAAATGAAAGTTACTAATAATATTTATGCAAATTACAATGACTATTTATTAACATTTTACCATGAAAAGATACATTAATAAATGATAAAAATAATTTTTATTACAAGTTACATAAAATAATAGCGAAAAAAATGTAGATATGATATGCTAAGATGTCTAGGAATAGTATTTTATTATAACAAAGAGAAAGGAGATACTCTAAATACTTATAGAGTAAAAGATAATATGAATAATAAATTTGAAAGTTTAAATTTAAATGTTGATATATTAAAGGCTATAGAAAATTTAGGATTTAAAAAACCGTCAAATGTACAAAGAGAGGTTATACCAACTCTATTACAGAAAAAAGATGTTATTGTTAAGTCTAAAACAGGTAGTGGAAAAACTGCAAGTTTTGGTATTCCCTTATGCCAAAATGTAAATATTGAAAGCTATAAAGTTCAGGGAATAGTACTGGCACCTACAAGAGAATTAGTTCTTCAAATAAAAGAAGACATATCAAATATAGGAAGAATAAAAAAAGTTAGATGTGAAGCTATTTTTGGAAAACAGTCTATGGAAGGACAAATAAAAAAATTAAAACAAAGAACTCATATAGTAGTAGGAACTCCAGGAAGAGTTATAGACCATTTAGAAAGAGAAACATTAGACCTTAGTAAAGTTGATTTTGTAATATTAGATGAAGCTGATAAAATGCTTAGCATGGGATTTATAGAGCAAATAGAAGAAGTATTAAAGAGAGTAAATAAAAACGCAACTATAGGTTTGTTTTCAGCAACAATTCCAGAAAAGATTGAGTATCTTTGTAATTCTTATATGAAAGACCCTAAGTTTATTGAAGTTAAAACTTTAGATATAGAAAAAAAAATAGAAGAAAAATATATATCTTTAGATACAAAGGAAAAGAAAAAAGCTCTTTGGCAGATTTTATATGGAAAGCATCCAAATCAGGCAATAGTTTTTTGTAATACTAAAGATAAGGTAAATGAAGTTTTAAAAGATTTAAGGACTGAAAATATTTTAGCTAAAAGTATTCATGGTGGTATGGAACAAAAAGATAGATTATCTGTTATGAAAGAGTTTAAAAACAAAGAGTTTAAAGTTTTAGTGGCAACAGATGTAGCAGCTAGAGGAATTCATATAGAGGATTTAAGTCTTGTAATAAACTATGAAGTTCCTATGGAAAATGAGAGTTATGTTCATAGAATAGGAAGAACAGGAAGAAGTGGAAAAGAAGGATTGGCTATATCCTTTGTAGCTAATTATGAAAAGAGATTTTTAGAATCAATTAAAGAGTATACAAAAAAAGATATACAGGAGATTTTTTGCCCAAGTAAAGATGAAATATTAAAAGGTAAAAAAGTATTTAAAGAAAATCAAAATAAAATGTTAAAGAATTTAGATGTTAAGGTAGCTAAAAAAGAAATTCATAAAGATATAGTAAAGATACATATAAGTGCTGGTAAGAAGAAAAAAATAAGAGCCTTAGATATCTTAGGATGTTTTAGTAATTTAGATGGATTAACAGGGGTTGATATTGGAATTATAGATATTTTAGATAATATATCTTATGTTGATATTTTAAATGGAAAAGGAAATTTGGTTTTAAGAAATAATAAAACCGTCAAAATAAAAGGAAAAAATGTAAAAATAGAAAGAGCGAGGAAATAGTATGGAAATATCATAAATATTTCTAAATTATAATCTTTATGGTATGATTTATTTGTCTAAAAATAAATTATAAAGGGGAATTTATGTGGAGAAATTTTATGAGATATCAATAGGTGCAGGAAGCCTTACAAGTTATAAAAGGTTTAAAATTTTAAATGTTAGCTCGTATATTATAGCTGCGATACTTTTTTTGAATTCAGCCATATTAGGAATCTTGGCTTTTGTAACTCTTTCGATTCCAACATTTATTTTAAAGAGAAAATCTTATACAGAATATGATTATGAGTTTAATTCAGGGGAACTTACAATAAGTTGTATTTATGAAAAGAGTAAAAGAAAAGAAATAGTAACTATAGTTATGAAGGATATAAAATCAATGGAGTCTTCAGTTAACAAGAATTTAAAAAATTTGAAGATTAAAAAATGCTATAATGAAGAAAGTAAGGATAAAAAACCCTATATTATTTTGTTAGATAATAATAGCATAAAAGGGTATGAGGTCATGTTAGATGAAAAGATGGCTGAGCTTTGTTATTATTCTAATCCACAAATAGTAAAGAGATATATTTAAAGTATTAAAACTTTTAGGGAAAGGCAGAATAAATGAAGAAAAATATATTTTTTAAATTTTTAATTGTAATATTTATTTTGCTGCCCCTTTCTAAAGGAGAACTAGTTAGGGCAACAAATAATTATATAGATATATTAATAATTGAAGATAGAGAAAACACGTATAAAGTTACAGAAAGCATTAAAAATATATTAGGTTTTTATGGGGGGAAAGGAACATACATAAATAGTTCAGAATATACTTCTAAAGAAGTTAGTAGTTATGATAAAGTAATAATTATTTCAGAAAATTTAAATGCAGAGAATGTAGATTTAATTTCGGACTTAAGGAATTTTGATGGTGGAATATTTTGGATAGGATCAGGGGTAGAACAAATATTAAGTGAAGATATTTATAAGGACGAAGATAAGCATGGAATTGTGTGGCATAGAAACAATGTGTGGAATATGGTTATAATTCCTAATGAATCTGAGTCTTTTTTTATTTTGAGTGAGGCTTTTAATGATTTTTTTGGAAGAGAAAATAATAAGGGATATGAAATGCTTTTAAAGATAACAGATATAGATATACAATCAGATATAGATAAATTAAGAAAAATAGCTGATTATTTGTATGAAGAAAATGTACCATTTATTGTTGTTTTAAATGAAATAGAAAATGTTACAGGGATTCAAGGTGATAATAAGCAGATTAATCATTATAAGATTAAGGAACTTTTTAAAGTGATAAATTACATGGAGGATAAGGGTGGAAGTGTAATGATAAAGAATAATCCAAGTATTTATGGCAAGGTAAATGATATTGTAAGAAAAGATTATTCTAAAAAAACAGAGGAAAAATATAGAAACCTACAAGAGTTCATTGAAGAATGTGCAAGAAATGGTATCTATCCTTTAGGAGTTGAAGTTTCTAAAAGTGAGGAGAAAACACAAGAGTTTCAAGTATTAAAAGAAATGTTTACAACCTTTACTTATAGTCTTGATTCAAATTTAAATTTTAAGTATCCATTTATAATAAAGGACTATAAAGATACTTATAATATAATTACAGAAAATATAGGGATAATAAATGGAAATAATAAAAGATGGCTTGAAGACATAGAGTATAATATAAAAAAGTTATATCAGGTTAAAGGAAGTACGGGAGCAATAGCTTTTAGTTCATCTTTAGATATAGAATATTTAAGAGAGCTAATAAAAACTACAGGAAGGATTGGAGTAAATTATATTAGCTTAAAAAATATGAATAATAAGGTAACATTTAATGATGGATTTAAAATAGAATCTTTAAAAGGTGATATAAATTATAATATAGAGCCTAATACTGAAAAAGAATATTTAATAGAAAAGAAGTCTTATGTAGAAGAAAATTTCTTTGATAGTACGTTTAGTAATATTTTAATAATTAGCATAGGGATATTTAGTACATTATTTGTTTTAATATATATATATTCTAATAATCATAATAATAAAAAAAATAGCTAAAAATTAATTAAATATTAAAAAAAAGATAAAAAATTATTAATCTATCAAAAATATGTTCTAAAAATAAAAAAAATATGGTATAATATGTACTAAGTTTAAAATTTACTGTTAAAGGGGGAGTTTTTAAAATGAACGCAAAAGTTTATGTAGAAAATCTATTATCAAATTTAGAACAAAACAATAAAGGTGAAAAAGAATTTTTAGATGCAGCAAAAGAGGTTTTAGAATCAATTGTACCTGTTTTAGAAAAAGATAGTAGGTATATAGAAGAAGGCGTTTTAGATAGGCTAGTAGAACCAGAGAGAGTTGTTATGTTTAGAGTTCCTTGGACTGATGATAATGGTAATGTTAAAGTTAACAGAGGATATAGGGTTCAATTTAACAGTGCTATAGGACCGTATAAGGGAGGGCTTAGATTCCATCCTTCAGTTAATTTAAGTATTATTAAGTTTTTAGGTTTTGAACAAATATTTAAAAATTCATTGACTTCCCTTCCAATAGGTGGAGGAAAAGGTGGCTCAAATTTTGACCCTAAAGGGAAATCAGATAGAGAAATAATGAGATTTTGTCAAAGTTTTATGACAGAGCTTTGCAGACATATAGGAGAAAATGTTGATGTTCCAGCAGGAGATATTGGAGTTGGTGGTCGTGAAATTGGTTATATGTATGGTCAGTACAAAAGAATAAGAGACTCCTTTGATAGTGTTTTAACTGGCAAGGGTTTAAGTTATGGTGGAAGTTTAGTTAGAACAGAAGCTACAGGCTATGGTCTTGTTTATCTGGTAGATGAAATGTTAAGAGATAATGGAAAAAGCTTTCATGATAAAAAAGTTGTAATTTCAGGTTCAGGAAATGTTGCAATATATGCTACTGAAAAAGTTCAATCTTTAGGTGGTAAAGTTGTAGCACTTTCAGATTCATCAGGGTATATCTATGATGAAAATGGAATAGATTTAGATATAGTAAAGGAAATAAAAGAAGTTAAAAGAGGAAGAATAAAAGATTATTTAAATTATAAAAAAGATGCAGTGTATACTGAGGAATGTAAAGGAATATGGAGTATAAAATGTGATATAGCCCTTCCTTGTGCAACTCAAAATGAAGTTGATAAAGATTCTGCAAAGATTTTAGTTTCAAATGGAGTATTTGCAGTTGGTGAAGGTGCTAATATGCCTCTTACTTTAGAAGCACAAAAAGTTTTATTAGATAATAACATTCTTTTTGCGCCAGCAAAGGCTGCAAATGCAGGGGGAGTTTTAACGTCAGCATTAGAGATGAGCCAAAATAGTCAAAGATTATCATGGACATTTGAAGAAGTTGATAGTAAACTTAAAGAACTTATGGTTAATATATACTATAACGCAAAAAATGCAGCTAAAAAATATGGTCATGAAGGAAATTTAGTAGTGGGGGCAAATATTGCAGGATTTTTAAAAGTTGCAGATGCTATGCTGTCTCAAGGTATAGTATAAATACAGTATATAAATTAATACTAAAGTAACAAAATAAGTATAACTTATTTTGTTACTTTTTTACTATATAGATAGAAAATTATTAATTAATAATTTTTATTGTATAATAATTAATAATTTTTATTGCATAGTTACTATTATTAA
>CAUWNL010000052.1:0-18251 GCA_963559995.1 uncultured Sarcina sp. | reverse complement strand
ATATATTTGAATTATATCCATATTTAGGTTTACACAATCAATTATACATTACCAAAGAGCATTTCTAACTTGATGCTCTTTCTATTTTAATATTATTCTTCTATTGAAACTAATTTTATATTCTCACCTCTATTATCTAGTGGATTAAGATTTATATGATAAACATCTTCATTTTTGGAAGGTTGCATTAGTAGGTAATCAAGGTATAACCTACCATCTGGTGTGTTTGCTACAACTGATATTTTACCGTGGTTTTTGTAAATTACCCAGCTAAAGTTATCATTAATTACAGTGTTTAAATCTTCTTTAGAGATTAAAGTTACCCCTTCTTTTTTCCCAAGTTTATCTTTAAGAATTATACCAATTGTATCATCCTCTAATATTTTATATTCATTTTTAGTATTTCTTTCAATTATTTCTAGGTTACTTCTTCTATTATCTAAAGTATCACCATTAAAATAAGAAATTGGAGCTTTAGGATTAACATTTAAGATAACGCTTTGAATACTTTGTTTCAAAGGTTTAGATTTTTTATTTTTCTTAGTAGCACTTATGCTTTGTATAATATAGTTATTGCAATCTTTGTTCCATTCTGCAAACCAATTACCAGCATTACTTACAACTTCTAAGTCAGTTTCATTAATTTTCGTTATAAGTTCTTCACCAGTTTTCTTAAAAACTGTAATATATACAATCCCATCTTTTATTTCATATTTATTATTCAAAAATAATTACCTCATCATTCTATTAATTAGAAAAGTATAACAGACTAATGTAATTAATGCAAAGATAAGTCATATACAGTATTGCTTGTTAAAACGAAATAATATAAATTTTAGGTGCAAATAAGTATATAATTTAGTAATCTATAATGGTTACTTTTTATTATAGATATAGTACAATGGGTTAATATAATTTAGAAGTAAAGCTAAATGAGAGTAAGCATAGGAGCTAAGAGGAATAAATGAAAAAATTTAAAAAAGTATATATAGAAATAACAAATGTGTGTAATTTAAGCTGTAATTTTTGTCCTAAAACAAAGAGAAAGCTTAAATTTATGAATAGTGAAGAATTTAGTCATATTATAAAAGAAGTTAAGCCTTATACAGACCACATATATTTTCATCTTATGGGAGAACCAACTCTTAATGAGGATATTGAATACTTTTTAGAAGAAAGCTATAAAAATGATCTAAAGGTGAATTTAACAACTAATGGAACCATTTTAAGTAAGGTTTCAGATAAACTAATTAAAGCAAAGTCTTTAAGGCAAATTAACATATCTCTTCATAGTTTTGAGGCAAATGAAAAAAGTGTAGAACTTGAAGAATATATTAATAATGTCACTGGCTTTATAAATAATGCCACAGAAAATAGCAATATAATTTGTTCTATAAGGCTTTGGAATATGGATAATGAAGATTTAAAGGGAGCCAATGGATTAAATAATGATATTTTAAAAATGTTGGAGAAAAATTTACAGTTAGATTTTTCATTAGGTGAAAAGCTTCAAGAAAGTAAAGATGTAAAACTTAAAGAGAAAGTTTATTTAAATATGGCAGAAAAGTTTCAGTGGCCAGATGCAGATAGGACAACTTTAGGTGAAGAAGTATTTTGCTATGGTCTTAGAAATCAAATAGGGATTTTAGTTGATGGAACTGTTGTTCCGTGTTGCTTAGATAGTGAAGGAACTATTAATCTTGGTAATATTTTTGAAGAATCATTTAAAGATATACTAGAGAGTAAAAGAGCAAAAAACATATTTGAAGGGTTTTCAAATAGAAAAGCTGTTGAGGATTTGTGCAAAAAGTGTGGATATGCTACAAGGTTTTAAAGTAACTCTGGAAAGGGAGCTGTAAAAGTGAAATTACATGAAAAATATACATGTCCATTGGAGTTAATTCATGATATGTTAAAGGGAAAATAGAAGGGCATATAATGAATACAATAATTAATAGATTTAAATAAGTTTAAAGTGGTTTATATCGTAAAAAGATATAAGCCATTTATTTTTCTTGTATGTTTTAAATAAGTGTTGATTTTAAAAAAGATTTAAGAATTAGCTATTTTTTTGTTGACTAAGAAACAAAAAAGTTATATTATTGTTTCAAAGGAAACAAAAGAGGTGATTTTTTGAGTAATGAAATATTAGATAAGCTTGCAGAGCTTTATAACAAACAAGATATATTAACAGAATTAGCATCAGTAGATATTTTAAAAGGTTATGGATATTCTGATATTCACTGTATTGATGCCATTGGAAAGTTAGAAAATCCAAATGTAACAAAGATTTCAAAGGAATTAAATATGACTAGAGGTGCTATAAGTAAAATTACAAAAAAACAAATAGCAAGTGGGTTAATTTCAAGTTACACCTTACAAGATAACAAAAAAGAAATTTATTTTAAGCTTACTGATAAGGGAGATGAGCTGTTTTGCGAGCATGAGAAAAGACATAAAAGATGGGAAAAGCGTCAAGAGGTATTTTTAGAAAAGCAATCAAAAGAAACTTTAGAAAGGGTTTGTGAATTTCTAGAAAACTTTAATAACTACTTAAAGGAAGAAATAAAAGAATTTGATGAAAAAGGAGGAGAAAATTTATGATAATTGATTTAACAACATTAGTAAGAAAAGATATGTTAAAAGGAGCTAGAGAACATGTAGATGTAGCCTATTCTGGGCATTTAGGAACTCATTTTGATGTTATGAACAAAGAGTTCCCTTTAGAGTTTATAGAAAGATATGGAATAGTTTTTGATGTATCAAAGGTTAAAGATAGAGATATTGAAATTCAAGATATTAATGTAGATTTAGTTAAAAAAGACATGTTTGTAGCGTTTTATTCTGGATACATAGAAAAAGTACATTATGGAACTAAAGAATATTTTAAAAATCATCCACAGTTATCTAATGAGTTAATAGAAGAACTTTTAAAAAGACGAGTTTCTATTATTGGAGTGGATTGTTCAGGGGTTAGAAGAGGACAAGAACATGGAATTGCAGATCAAAAGTGTGCAGATAATGATGCTTTTGTTATAGAAAATCTTTGTAACTTAAAAGAGATTTTAAAGGATAAAACAAGTGCAGAATTCATTGCAAACACTTATCCAATAAAATTTGAAGGTATGTCAGGACTTCCATGTAGAGTCGTGGCAAAAATCTAAATAATAATAAATGGAAGAAAAAAGGAAAGTTTAATTTATATTTTTTAGTACAATATTAAATTTTAGAAATTTAATATTAGTGTTTATTTAAAACATAAGGTATTAAAAAGTTATCAACAATGGTACATAGTTTTATGTGGATAAATGATTTAATCTGTTTATAAATAGATTAGAATGCAGATAAATAGTTAAACTAAAGAGGAGAGAAATGAATAAGGAAAAATTTTTTACTAGTAAGAAAGCGATTATTATTTTTGCTATGATAAGTTGCTTTCTTTGGGGAACTGCATATCCTGCTATAAAAATAGGTTATGAATTATTTAATATAGCAGGAAATGACATTCCTTCACAGATTGTTTTTGCAGGTTATAGATATTTTTCAGCAGGAATAATGGTTTTAATTTTATCAATGATTTTAAGAAAGAAAATATTTAAGCTAAATAAAAGACAAATAATTCAACTTATACTGCTAGGAATTACTCAAACAACGCTACAGTATACATTCTTTTATATAGGACTTGCATATACAACAGGAGTTAATGCGGCTATTTTAAATGGAACAGGAACATTTTTTAGTATAATAATAGCTCATTTTTTATATAAAAATGACAGAATTAGTTTAAACAAAACATTAGGATGTATAATAGGCTTTTGTGGAGTTATTTTAGTTAATTTTAATGGTAGTTTTTTAGGAAATTCCTTTAATCTTAAGGGAGATATTCTTATAATATTAGCAACATTTGTAGCTTCAGCTTCTGCTATATATGGAAAGACACTATCTCAAAAGCAAGATACATTTATAATAACTGGATATCAACTTTTTATAGGAGGAATAATACTTATTGTGTTTGGCGTAAGTTTTGGTGGGCATCTGTCAGGATTTAATCCAGAGTCAATAACACTTTTAGCATATATGGCAGCATTATCAGCTGTGGCATTTTCATTATGGACACTTCTTCTTAAATACAATAAAGTTGGAAAAATTGCAGTTTTTAATTTTTTAATACCTGTTTTTGGAACAATACTATCATCAATATTTTTAAATGAAAATATATTTAATATAAAAACATTTATAGCACTTATTTTGGTTTGTATAGGGATTTTTTTAGTAAACAAACAGAAAAAGCTTTTAAGCTAGATAAGGTTAACCACACTTTAAAAGTGTGGTTTTTTATTTGCTGATTTTATTTATTGAAGGATTAAGTTATTTTGAATCTTCTTAGAAATAAAATAAGGCTATATATTTAAATGTAATAAGTAAAGATTTTTTCACATATTATCTCTTATTAAAAACATATTTATAATAAGCGGTCTAAAAATTAAAAGAGAAAGCTGCTGATATAAACTAAACTATTTTATATTTATAATAAATGAAATAGTTATTTATTATAGGAGAGGAGAGAATGTGAAAAAGTTAGTAAATGGAATTTTAAAGTATAAAAAGAGTATATTAGTCTTCTTTATGTTAGCAGCAGCGATATCCATTTTTACATCTTCCATGGTAAAAATAAACTACAACATAATGGATTATTTGCCAGAGGATGCACCATCAACTAAAGCTTTAGATGTTATGGATGAAGAGTATGATAAAGGAGCAGCAAATGTTCGGGTAGTGTTACAGGATGTTTCTATAGTTGAGACCCTTGAGTATAAGGAAAAAATAAAGAATATTGTTGGTGTAGATGATATCCAGTGGCTTGATGATGTGGTTGATATAAAAGAACCATTAGAACTTGAAAATCAAGATACTATAGAGGCATGGTATAAGGATAATAATGCCTTATTTAGTATAACTGTTAATAAGGAAAAAGAAGCGCCAGCTATTGATGAGATACAAGAGGTTATTGGTGATAAAGGAATGATATCTGGAAGTGCTGTAAACATAGTGTTTGCAGAGGAAACAACAGAGACAGAACTTATAAAAATGATGGTAGTTTTAATTCCTATTATTTTAATTATTTTATTTTTGACAACTTCATCTTGGTTTGAGCCAGTATTATTTTTATCTACTATTGGTATAGCTATAGTAATAAATTCAGGAACGAATGCAATTCTTGGTGAGATCTCTTTTGTTACAAAGGCTGCGGGAAGCATATTACAATTAGCTGTATCTATGGATTACTCAATATTTCTTCTTCATCGGTTTTCAGAGTTTAGAAATGAAGGTTTAGATGTAAAGGAAGCCATGAAAGAGGCAATATTAAAATCTATATCATCTATTTTATCTAGTGGATTAACTACAGCAGTAGGTTTTGCAGCTTTAATTGTTATGAAGTTTAAAATAGGACCTGACATGGGACTTGTAATGCTTAAGGCTATATGTTTAAGCCTAGTATGTGTTATAGTGTTACTTCCAGTATTAGCCTTATATTGTTATAAATTAATAGATAAAACTCAGCATAGAAGTTTTATGCCTAAGTTTAATAAGTTTGCAAAGGCCTCATATAGATTTAGATATGTATCAATAGTTTTATTTTTGGTACTAATAATTCCATGCTTTTTAGCTCAAAGGAGTAACAGTTTTAGTTATGGAGCATCTGAAATTTATTCAGATGAAAGTACAAAGATAGGGCATGATACAGCTGAGATAGATAGGGAGTTTGGAAAAACAAACCCTTTAGTTTTAATGGTACCTAAGGGTGATTTCGTTAGTGAAAAAAGTTTATGTGAGGATTTAAAAAAAATAGATGAGATAACGTCAATTACTTCTTATGTGGAAACTGTTGGGGTAACAATACCTACTGATTATATTCCAGATGACACACTATTACAATTAATTTCAGATAATTATAGTAGATTCGTAATTATAGCAAATATGAAAATTGAAGGTGAAGAGACTTTTTCTTTAATAGAAGAAATAAGAAATTTAGCTAGTAAATACTATGGAAATAATTATTATTTTCTTGGAGAGAGTGTGAATACTTTTGACTTAAAAAATACCATAGAGGATGATAATACTAAGGTTAATGCTATTTCTATAATTGCAATTGCAATTATACTTTTATTAACATTTAAGTCACTATCATTGCCTGTAATTTTAGTTCTTGTCATAGAGTTTTCTATTTGGTCTAATTTAACATTTAATTATTTTAGGGGTAGTGATGTATTTTATATAGCTTATTTAATAATAAGTTCTATACAACTTGGAGCAACAATAGACTATGCTATTTTATTTACTAATAGATATATGGAAAACAGAGAAACTATGAATAAAAAAGATGCTGCCCAAGAAACTATTGCAACAACAATGGTTTCTATTTTAACATCAGCATCAATACTTGCAACAGCAGGAATAATTTTAGGAATGATATCAACAAATTCAATAATAGCTCAACTTGGAATTTTAGTTGGTAGGGGGGCAATTCTATCTTTAATACTAGTACTTTTTGTTTTACCAGCACTTTTAATGTTACTTGATAAGTTAATAGCAAAAACTACTAAGAAGAATAAGGGGGAGATCTTAGTAAATGAATAAGACTATAAAAAGAGTAATACCATTATCTATGGCTATGCTATTTGTAGTACCAGTACCAACAGTTTATGGGACTGATAATAACAACAATAAAGAAGAAAATGTATATATAAATTTAAAAGATGATGGCTCAGTTGAAGGAATTTATGTAGTAAATGAATTTGATGCAGGAAGTCAAACTACGATAACTGATTATGGTAAGTATTCTTCTGTGTTAAATTTAACTACAAAGGAGAAGATAAAAACAGATGGGGACAAAATTACTTTTAAAACTGATAAGGATGGGATGTTTTATTATCAAGGGAATGTAGAAAGTACGAAAATACCATGGAATATAGATATTGACTATTCTTTAAATGATAAAGAAGTACAAGGAGCTAGTTTAGCTGGAAAAAGTGGAAATTTAAAAATGAAAATATCTATAAAAGATAATGAAAATATGGATGATACTTTCTTTGATAATTATTTATTGCAAATGACAGTAACATTTGATAGTAAAAAATGTAAAGATATTGTGTCTGAAGAAGCAACTATAGTAAATGTAGGAGATACTAAACAGCTAACTTACACAATTTTAGCAGGAAGTAATTCAGAATTTACTATAGAAACAACTGTAACTGATTTTGAAATGGACCCTGTAATAATTAATGCAGTTCCTATGAATATATCAATTGATGATATAGATGTTTCTGATCTTAAAGATAGTCTTATAGAACTTAGAGATGGAATAGCTAAGATAGATGACGGTGCAAAAGAATTATATGGGGGAAGTAAAAACTTATCTAGTGGAACAAAGAATCTTTTAGATGGAACAAATTCTCTATCTAATGGTGCCGAAAAGCTTCAAAGTGGTTCTAAAACATTAAAAGAAGCTATGGATACACTAAATAGCAATTCTTCTAATTTAACTAGTGGTTCAAAGGAGATTTTAAATGCATTAAATACAATAAATAGTGCTTTAGACGGTTTAAATGAAGCAACAGGTCAAATTCAAACTTTAGTTGATGGCAGTAATAAATATGCAAGTGCTATGACACAGTTAGCAGAGGGAAATAATGAAATATATGCAGAGGTAAATCCAATTTTAGATACTATTGTTGAAAAGCTAGGTATAATAGCAAGTAGTGATTTTGAAGAGAAGTTTAACTCGGTAATTACTCATAGCGATTATTTAGGTGCTTATGAGAGTGCTAAAGCAAAGCTTGTAGAAAATCCTGAGGATGAAGCATTAAAGATATATGTAACTTTATTTGAGCACATACAAGAAATTGTTAATGAATATAATAAAAATATAGTAGTTGTTGGTAGTGAAGTTCATAAGATAATTGAAGAAGAATATAGCACAATAAAAGAGTTAGATGATGGCGTAGACACGCAACATGAAGCTATTCAAGAATTAAATAAGATGTATAGTGAAACGATAAATCCAGCAATTACAATGCTTCCAAATCTTTTAGGTAAACTGACAGAGTTAAAAAATGGGTTAAACGCATTAGTAAATAGCTATGGAACATTAGACAGTGGGATTAACTCTTATACAAGTGCATATAAACAAATATTAGATGGATATAAAACTGTTTATAGTGGAATTAGTGAACTAGAGCAAGGGGTTGAAAGTTTAAATTCAGGAGCAAAAACATTGTATAGTGGAACAGTAACCCTAGAAAATGGAGCTGGCAAGCTTAGTGAGGGAACATCTGAAATGAGAGATAAAACTAAAAATATAGATACAGAAGTGGATAATAAAATAAGTGATATGCTAGATGATTTTAAAAATACAGATTATAAACCAGAATCCTTTGTATCATCAGAAAATGGTGAGATAAATGCAGTGCAGTTTGTAATGAAAACTAAAGGAATTGAAATACCAGAAGAGGTTCAAGAAGAAGTTCAACAGGAGGATTTAAACTTTTTTCAAAAGCTTATAAGATTGTTTTTTAAAAAATAAATAATGAAAGCTATATCAAAATAAGTTTTGGTATAGCTTTTTTAATGGAATAAAAATTAATTATACTAGATGTTGTTGCAACACAAAGAATGGTTATAGAAAACAAAAATATAGAAGTTGAGATGATATATATTTCAAACTTTAAAGATATAAGATAAATATAAGATAATGAGCGTACCGGTTATAATTATAAATGATGATAAAGTTCATTTTGGATCTAAAAAATAGATGAGATTATAAATCTTATAAAATAACAGATAAAATTAGTAATTCCTAAGCAAAATAAAGTATCAATATAATTATTTTAAATAAGATAAGAGATAGTAAAATTACTATCTCTTGTTCTAGTATTTATTTAAGTTTATTATAAAAATATTTAAATATGATTTATAAATAAAAGTATTATTTCATTGGATTGTAAAATTAAATGGATAGGTGTAAATCAAATAAATGCATATCTAATAAAGAAAATGTTTACAAAAAAGTAAAAAAATATTATAATACATATATATGAGTTGCACACGTGTTCCTAAGTGGAAATTACGTTGATAAACTTATAGATTATGTATTTTATAATTATAATTCTAAGGGGGATTTTAAGGGATGAAATTTAAAAAACTTTTAGTAGTAGGGTTAACTACAATGGCTCTGTTAACTACAACAACATCTAGTGTGTTTGCTACAAGCACTTCAGACTACGTTGCAAGTGAAGATGTATGGAATCAAAAACTTTATGAGGAGATAGTTGATACAGTTAATAAAAATATGCCTAATATTAAATCTGCTCATAAGTATGATATAAGTAAGGGAAAATATAAAAAGTATTTAAAAACAATTACTGAGGAATATTACACCCATGAAGATCAAGAATATCTTTTAAGTTTAGGAGAGGATTTGAAAGATTTTCTAAAGAACGATGCTAAAGAAGATACGCCAACATATACATCAAAAGGGTTAATAAAAAATACTCAAGAAGTAACTTACTATGGTGATGCTATTCAAGAGGCTATAGATGAAGCAACATCTAAAAAGGGCGGAGGAATAGTTATAATTCCTGGAAACGGAGATGAGAATAATCCAATAGTTTATTATACAGGAGCGCTAGAGTTAAAAAGTAATGTGGAGTTACATATAGAAAAAGGTGCAACTCTTAAGTTTGTAAGAAATAAGAGTAATGATTATTATCCAGTAGTTTACACTCGTTGGGAGGGTGTAGAAATGATGAACTACTCACCTTTTATATATGCTTATGAAGCTGAAAATATTGCTATAACTGGTGAAGGTGTTTTAGATGGCCAAGCAGATGAGTTTAACTGGATGCCATGGAAATATGGATATTTCCAAGAAGAAAATCAGAAAAATGAAAGAGATAGATTATTTGAACTTGGTCAAAGTGGAGCAGATGTAGAAACTGAAAGAATATTTACAGATGAAACATCAACATTAAGACCTCCTTTTATTCAACCATATAAATCAAAAAATATTTTAATTGAAGGAATTACAATTAAAAATTCACCCTTTTGGGAAGTAAATCCTGTACTTTGCGAAAATGTTAAGGTCAATGGAATCACAATAGATACAAATCTATATAATAATGATGGTGTTGACCCTGAGTCATCTAAAAATGTATTAATAGAAAACTCAAGTTTTAATACTGGAGATGATTGTATAGCAATAAAATCTGGTAGAAACAATGATGGAAGGCGTATTAATATTCCCTCTGAAAATATAGTAATTAGAAATAATAGCTTTGCAAATGGTCATGGTGGAATTACAGTTGGTAGTGAAATATCAGGTAGCGTTAAAAATGTTTTAGCTACTGATAACTATTTTGATAGTGAAGATTTAGATTATCCTATAAGATTTAAGACTAATGCAGAACGTGGTGGGATAATAGAAGATATTTATATAAGAAATAGCACTGTAAAGAAATCTAAAAAGGCTGTTATACATTGTGATTTCTTCTATGAAGAAGGAGAAAAAGGAGATCATACTCCAACTCTTAGAAATGTATATTTATCAAATATAAAAACTGTTGAAGGTGCAAGTATTGATGCAACAAATACTTTATATTTAAAAGGATTTGAAAAGTCTCCAATAGAAAACATAGTTCTTCAAGATGTTGAATTAAATGGAACAAAAGGTGGAGCAGTTCTTCAAAATGTTAAAGGATTAACTTACAGAAGTGTTACTATAGATGGTGAAAAGTTAGAAGATAGGACTATAAATGTTAATAATGAAGGAAATGAATATTAAGAAATAATTTGAAAATAAAAAAACTGTTATAGAATATTTAAGCTATTCTATAACAGTTTTTTTATAGATTTATTTTTATGATTTTTAATTCTAATCACATTATATTTAGCAAATAATATTATAATTTATATAGAGAGTTATTAGTTTATAACCTCATACTTACAGGGAGGCTAACGATGTGTATGGAGTTAGTATATTATTAAGTTTAATCTTAATAATTTTATTAATAATATCAATGTTTATATTTGTTGATAACATTAAATCTATTCATAAGTCTTTAGAAAAGATAAGCGAATATCAAACAAAGATAAATAATAATATAGTATCTATAGAAACTAGTCTAGAAAAAGATTCTCTTATTTTAGAAAGAAATATGAATGCTAAATTAGACATAAATAAAACTAATAGCAATAAATCTACTAATTTTGATGTTAGCAAAGATAATTATGAAAATTCTTTAACAACAAAATATTGTGAGTTATCTGATGAAGAATTATTAAAGTTAATAAAGAGTAAACAAAAGATATTCACACAAGAAATTGCTATAAAAGAAAACAATGAAGCTGTAAATTTAAATATTAAAATAAAGGGAAAATAATTATTTTAGTTCCTACTATATAAAATTTTTAAAACATATACTAAATAAAAAAATTATGAATTTTTTATATAAAAAATAAAAAAGTTGTGTTTTTTAACATGACTTTTTTTTAGGAATTAATTTAGGTTTTATTGATAAATTTACAATACATATAGAGCTAAAAGTAAGTAAATATAATGTTTTAGAAAAGATTTTAAAAGCTTTTTATTAAGAATAACAATTAAAGAGAAAGGTAAAATTAAATTATGAAAAGAATATAATTTTAAAGGAGGGAAAAATTTTGAGTAAGGTTTTATATGTTAAAGCAAATCCTAAAAAAGATGGGCAGTCTAGAACCTTTAAAATATCAGATTTTTTTATTGAGGAATATAAAAAAATTCATCCTGAGGATGAAATACAGACTTTAGATTTATATAAAGAAAATATAAATTTTTTAACATTAAAAGATTTAGATGATATAGGAAGTAAAAAAGATGGAAGCATAGGAGATAGTAAAGTTTTAAAATATGCTTATGAATTTGCTAAAGCTGATAAATATATATTTGCAGCACCAATGTGGAATTTGAGTTTCCCAGCAATATTAAAAGCATATATAGATTATGTTTCAGTTTCTGGTATAACATTTAAGTATACAGAAAAAGGGGCAGTTGGACTTTTAGAAAATAAAAAAGCTGTTCATATTGTATCAAGAGGTGGATACCATGAGGGAACTCCTTATGAAATGGGAGATAGATATATGAAGATAATATTGAACTTTTTTGGAATTTCAGATGTGAAAAGTATTATAATTGAAGGCTTAGATATACAAGGGATAAATATTGATTCAAAAATTAAAGAAGAAAAAGAAAAGGCTATAGAAATAGTACAATCTTTCTAATAAATTTATGAATTAAACTATTGACAGATTTCTAAAAAATAATATAATTAATATTAAATAATAAATATTATTATTTAATTCTTAATATTAATATAAATTTATTATAAATAATTATAGTCAAAATATAAAATGTATTTAAATCTGCTTACAAATATTAAAAGACCAATAAAATTTATAATTTAATTTTATTTTGGTTAGTGATTTTAAGGTATCAAAGTAATAATAATTCACATTATTTTGATATCTAAATTCACTAAAACTATATGAGTAAATAAAAATATTTAAATACTATTTATAATTTTAAAAATGAGATTAGATTTAAATTAAGTAGATAGATAGATAATTATATAAAAAGTGTATTTTAAATACACCTAATAATGGATAGAAAGAAAACAATAATAGATACAGGAGAAAAATTATGAGTATATATAAATATTATATAAATGGACAGTGGAAAGATAGTGATTCTAAAGAAACAATATCAATAGTTTCTCCATATTTACATGAAGAAATTGGTAGAGTTCAAGCTATTACAAGAGAAGAAGCTGACTTTGCAATAAAATCAGCTAAAGAAGCTCAAAAGAAATGGGCAGGTTTAACTGTACGTAAACGTGGAGAATATCTTTATAAATGGATAGATGAATTACTTAAAGCAAAGGAAGATATTGCAACAACTATAATGAGAGAGGTAGGAAAGCCTTATAATGATTCTTTAAAGGAAGTAGTTCGTACTGTAGATTTTATACGTTATACAATTGAGGAAGCTACTCATATGTATGGAGAGAGCATGACAGGAGAAAACTTTGAAGGTGGTAACAAATCAAAAATAGCTATAATATCTCGTGAACCTTTAGGAGTTATATTAGCAATTTCACCATTTAACTATCCTGTTAATTTATCAGTAGCAAAGATTGCACCAGCTTTAATTGCTGGGAATGCAGTAATATTTAAGCCAGCAACTCAAGGAGCAATTTCAGGAGTGAAGATTATAGAGGCTCTTCATAAAACAGGTATACCAAAAGGAGTATTAAACTTAGTTACAGGAAAAGGATCTGTTATAGGAGACTTCTTAACTGAACATGAAGGAATAGATATGATTTCATTTACTGGAGGAAGTGAAACTGGTAAGCATATAGCAGAAAAATCTAAAATGGTTCCTCTAGTTATGGAACTTGGAGGAAAGGATCCAGCAATAGTTTGTGAAGATGCAGATATTAACTTTGCAGCAAAACAAATAATGTCAGGTGCATATTCTTATTCAGGACAAAGATGTACTGCTATAAAGAGAGTTCTTGTAAATAATAATGTTGCAAGTGAATTAGTAAATATCCTAAAGAAAGAAGTGAGCCAACTTACAGTAGGTTCTCCAGAAGAGAATAAAACAATTGTTCCTTTAATAGATAATGCTTCAGCAGATTTCGTTCAAGGATTAATAGATGATGCTTTAGAAAAAGGGGCAACTTTAATTTATGGAAATAAGAGAGAGGGAAATTTAATTTATCCAACTCTTTTAGATAACGTAACTTTAGATATGAAAGTAGCTTGGCAAGAACCTTTTGGACCAGTGTTGCCAATTATAAGAGTAAACTCAGATGAAGAAGCAATTAAAATTGCTAATGAATCAGAATTTGGACTTCAAGCTAGCATATTCACAAAAAATATAGATAGGGCATTTAATATAGCTCCAAAGATTGAGGTTGGTAGTGTTCAAATTAATGGACGTACAGAACGTGGACCAGACCATCTTCCATTCACAGGAATTAAATCTTCTGGTGTGGGAGTTCAAGGAATTAAGAGAAGTATTGAGTCTATGACACGTGAAAAGGTAACTGTAATAAATATAAATAATATAAGTCAATAAGAATAAATTTATTAAATACATTAATTTAAAATAACATGTAATATCTCTATAAGAAAAAACTATCTGAAATAACTGTCATTTAGGTTATTTTCAAATAGTTTTTCTTTTTATATTTTTTTAATATAAATTTTTATATCAACATATAAATCATAAAAAAAGTGCAAACGCAAAATATTAATATCATACCAACATTTAAACAAGTAGTTTTAAATATGGAACCTTTTTCTAAGGAAATACTACCAGGTGATAAGGTTATTTTTTACAAATAGAACAAAACCAATTATAGTCATAATAAGTATTGCTAAACCAAATAAGGAAACGGCTATTATATTTGTATCATGTAATAATAAAATTGCAGGAAGAACACCACCTAGTATATTAATAGACACATGGAGAATTATTGAATATATGATGTTACCTGTTTTTAAAGTAACGTATGCAAAAAGAGCTCCTATTGCTGCTGCATAAAAAAATTGATGAAAGTTTCCATGGAATAGTCCAAAAAGTAAAGAAGTAGTTATAATTGCTATTTTATCACCATAACATCTTAATTTATTAAGCATTACTCCCCTAAACATAAGTTCTTCTACTATTGGAGATAAAATACCAACAAAAAGAAGATTCCATATCCAACTATTAGGAAGTATAACAGAATCAAGAGGGTTTGTAGTGTTTAATCCTGCAATAGACCCTATAAAAGTTAAAATTAAGGTAGTAAGAATGTTTATAATATACATAAGAAAATAAGTTATTAAAATAAGTTTTATTATGCTTAAAGTAGATAATTTTTTACATTCTTTTTTAGTCCCATCTGGAAGGCTTTTAACTAATAGTGAAAATACAGGAAATCCAACTAAGTAATAGCTTATAGCTATAGCTATATAAGGAAACCAATTTTTAGATAGAATATTAGGTACAACAGTCCCTAATATTCTATACATAAGGATTTGTAATACGTTAACGATTATAATAGTAATTGCAGTAGCTAACCCTATTCTGCTAAAAACTCTCTTTGCATTTAAATTTATATTATCTTTTAATGTTAAACTCATGTTTCTCCCCCTTACAAATAAATTTAATATACAGTAAAAACATTAGTAATTTTAAAGAACAATGCCTTTAATAAATTATGAGATTTGATTTAGAAATAGACATTAATGATTTAGATTAGAACAATTTAATGGATGATATAACATGAAAATATATTTATATTGTATAATATGAAATTTACAATTTCAATATTAATAAACTATTATAAAGAAAGTTTACATATTTTATGCAAATAAGATTGGAAAAATAATAAGGCTATAATAAACTAAAATATCAAATTTAATTCTATAAACATTTTAGCTAATTACGCCTTATATTAATTTTATATTATTTAAATTTTTTTATATTAAGTATGCATCTGTTTCCATATGTTTGAAAACATTTGTTACATGATACACATTTAGGTTTAGATGTATCACCACTTGTCCATCTGTTTATTAAATCAGGTTCACAAGTTAATGGTCTACCAAAAGAGAAATATTGTATTTTAGTATTATTTAATATATCCTCCATGACATCTAAATGTCTATTTCCCCCTACTAATATTACTGGAACATCAACTTCATTAGCTAACTTAGTTGCATGTTCTTTAAAATAAGATTCTCTATCTTTCCCAAGTGGAAGTTTAGTTCTACTAAAGAATAAGTTGTTATTTATAACATCTGAATCAGAGAAAGTTCCACCAGATACTTCTATTGCATCTACACCTAGATTAGCTAATTTTTTAGAGATATAGATACTTTCTTCAGAAGTTAATCCATCTTTCATAAAGTCTTCTGAATTTATTTTAATTAATACGGGATAATCATTTCCTACAGATTTTCTTACTGCTTCATAGATTTCAAATAAGATTCTTCCTCTATTATCTATAGAGCCACCATACTCATCTGTTCTTTGATTATAATAAGGACATAAAAATTGATTTAAAAGATATCCATGGGCTATATGTATTTGTACTCCATCAAAACCAGATTTTTTTACTCTTAGAGCAGCATCAGCAAATGATTTAATTAAAAATTTTATGTCGTCTTTTGTAGCTTCTTTTGGTGTTACCTTGCTTACCTTATTTTCAATGGCAGAAGGTCCTAAGATTAGCTTACTTGGAGGAGTTAAACCTGTTTGAGAACCACCATAGGCTAATTGCATTATTATATTTGCATTATTTTTATGAACCATATTAGTAAGTTCCTTGTATTCTTCTATAAAGGAATCATCATATATTCCCATCATACCTGGATTTGGTTGTTCATCCTTTGTTACAAAGGCATAACCTGTAATGATTGTAGAAACTCCACCTTTTGCTAATTCTTTATATACATTAAATAAATCAGGTGTCATATGTCCTTTATCATCAGCTAAGTTTTCCCATAAAGCTGCTCTTATAAATCTGTTTTTCATATTCATGTTTTTTAACATTGTTTTTTCAAATAAATTTTTCATATGTAAATCTCCTAAGTAATTAAATTGAAAATTATTTATATAAATACTATCATATAGATAATTAAAAGAATAGTATGCACTTTATAGTAAGATACTAACTAAAGGAGAGTAATAGAATGGATGAACATAGTAAAGAAATAAATGAAAAAGTAGAAGTTTTTTCTGAACCCTTTGAATATACCTTATCAATTATAGGGGGAAAGTGGAAAATGATAATAATGTTTTGGTTATCTAAAAAAAATATTATGAGATACGGAGAATTAAAAAAGTCTATTAAGGGTATTACTCATAAGATGTTAAGTAATCAACTAAAAGAACTTGAAAGTGATAAAATTATTATAAGAAAATCTTATGGTGAAGTTCCACCAAGAGTTGAATATTACTTATCAGAAAAGGGGGCATCTCTTATGCCAATATTAGAAGAGATGTGTAAATGGGGGCATTTACATTACTTAGAAAATGAGTAAGATGTTAAATAAACTTGTAGAGTATTTATAATATAAAATTAAGAGATTAGATAAAGTATAATCTAATCTCTTAATTTTTATTAACTAAACTATTTAAAATCATTCCAATTATAACTAGAGTTATATCAAGTAGGTTAAGAGGAGTAGAAAGACTATTTTTAATATTAAAATACTTTATGATTTTAATATTAAAGGAATCAATATAATGTAAGTATAATACAAAAAGAAAATATTATTAAAAATCTCTATGATATAAAATAGGATTTTTGTATTATATATTATATAATATATGTTATATTTTACAATGGGTAATTTACAAAATTAATATATTATTATAAAATGATAATCAATAGAGAAAATATATAATAAAACTATTAATATATTAAAATATTGAAACACTATATATAACAGAAAATATAGGAGTTATAGTATTATGAAAAATTTGAACTTGGTCATAGGACATAAATTAAAAGATATACGAAATAAAAGAGATTTAACACTAGATGATGTAGCTAATTTAACTGGAGTTAGTAAAGCTATGCTAGGACAGATAGAAAGAGGAAAATCTAATCCAACAGTTTCGACACTTTGGAAAATATCATGTGGATTAAAGGTGTCATTTTCAGCATTTGTTGATGAAAGTAAGGAGGATTTACAAGTAATAAACCAAGAGGATATATATCCTATAGTAAGAGATAATAAAATGAGGATTTATCCTATATTTCCTTTTGATGCTGGTAAAGGTTTTGAAGTATTAACAGTAGAATTAAAATCGGGTTGTAGTCATGAATCAGAACCTCATAATGATGGGATGGAGGAATATGTTATAGTTACCCAAGGAGAGATAGAGATAGAGATAGATAAAGAAATCTTTATTCTTAAAAAGGGGTATTCAATTGGATTTAAGGCAAATAAGTATCATAGATATAGAAATATAAGTAATGGCACAACAATATTTCAAAATATAGTAGTATATAAAATATAAGTAAAAATATATTTAATATAATCATTGCTATAATATAATAAGTGTGTTATCATAAGTTATAGGCAAAAGAGAAACACATAATATCGCGGGGTGGAGCAGTTGGCAGCTCGTCGGGCTCATAACCCGAAGGTCG
>CAUWNL010000051.1:0-18300 GCA_963559995.1 uncultured Sarcina sp. | reverse complement strand
ACTCCAACAAGTTGTCCTTTTTCACAATAACTCATATCATTTACAGATTCCACTTTAAATCTGCCATTTTCGTATATAACTTTAGAAATACTTGCATTATCTATATCTTTAGTGTCAAAACTAGAATCTATACATTCAATTATAACTCTAAGTATCCCACCATGTATCACTACAAGAACGTTTCCTCCACCTTTTCTTGCTTCTTCTTTTGCCACATTAGTTAATCCCCTCATGACTCTTTTAAACAATACATCATAATTTTCTGCTCTTTTTGTTTCATCTAAAGCAGCACAAGTGTTTACAAATTTTTTTTGAGCATTAGATTTTTTTATAAGATCTTCAAAAGAACTAATATTCAAATAATTCAACATATCTCTAAGTAGAACCTCTTCTAGTTCACCTTCATATTTTCCAAAATAAGCCTCTCTTAAATCTTCAATCTCACATATTTCTAAATCTTTATTTGATTTGTTTTCACCTAAAATTATTTTAGCTGTTTTTATTGTTCTTCTAAGATCGCTTGTGTAAATGGATTTAAATTCAATATCACTAAGCCCTATTCCAGTACTTTTAGCAACTTCTATCCCTTTTTCAGTTAAAACTCCATCGCACCAACCTTGTACTCTTTTTGCCTTGTTCATTATAGTTTCACCATGTCTCATTAAATATAAAACAACTCTATTATTATCCATAACCTCTTCCCCCAAAATACATATATATTTTATAAATACTTCTTTATATTAATAATCTTATATATTTATTTTACCATATAATTGAATCGTTTTTTTATTTTTTAGGGCTACAGCAAATCTACCCTTATAATGATCATATATAACACCATTTTTCTTTATTTTCTATAGCATTTAACATGCTACCTTCTTCAAAAAGTGATGCAGCTTTATTAAGTTTACCCTTTACTTCTTTAAATTCAACAGTCTTTGTATTCTTATTAAATAAGAGTTTACTTTTAAATTAAAAAGTAGAAAGATTATCATAAACCTTTCTACTTTCTATAAATTTAATTTCTATTTATTTAAGAATAACTTTATTTTATAATCCTCTTTCATAAGCTGATGGTAAATAATTTAATTCTACATTTCTCTTTTTAGCTTCATTTAAAACCCAGTAAGGATCTCTAAGTAAGACTCTTGCTAAAAATACTAAATCAGCTCTATTATTTTCTATTATTTCAGTTCCTTGGTCTCCTGTTGTAATTAAACCACCAGCAATAACTGGAATATTACAGTTTTCTTTTATGTACTGAGCCTCTGGAACTTGATATCCTGGGTAAGCATTTATAGTTGCATCTGATACTATTCCACCTGTACTTACATTAACTAAATCTATGCCTTCCTTTTTAAGTATATCTACTATTTTAGCCATTTCTACTTTAGTATTTCCACCTTCTTTATAATCCTTAGCAGAAACTCTAAATAAAAGTGCTTTGTTCTCTGGCCAAACAGTTTTAACTTCTCTTATTACTTCAACTATAAATCTAGCTCTATTTTCAATACTTCCACCATATTCATCTTCTCTTTTATTAGATAAAGGTGATAAAAACTCTGAAAGTAAATATCCATGAGCTCCATGAAGTTCTATAAAATCAAATCCAGCTTCATTTGCTCTTCTTGCACCGTTTTTAAAAGCAGTTTTAACCTCTTCCATTTCAGTTTTACTCATTTCTAAAGGTTTTTTATACTCTTCACTAAAAGCAATAGCTGATGGTGCTATTATAGTTTCACTTTCTATAGAACACTTTCTTCCTGCATGACCTAGTTGAATTCCAGCACATGCTCCATACTTTTTAATTCCTTGAACTAATGCTCTTAATCCTTCAACATGGTTATCATCCCATATTCCTAAATCTTTATCACTAATTCTTCCTCTTTCCTCTACTGCTGTAGCTTCAACAATTATAGCACCAACTCCACCTATAGCTCTATTTACATAATGCACATAATGAAAATCATTAACTAAGCCATCATTTTCAGCCATATACATACACATAGGAGCCATAACTATTCTATTTCTTAAATTTAAATTTTTTAATGAAAATTCTTTAAAAATTCCCTTTGCCATTTATAATCACTCCTTCTTATGTTTTTTATTTAGGTAAATTCAATATTATTTTATCTTGTTTAATTTAGTATACTACCTTAAACATATACTTTAAATAATATTAACCTCTAATTATTATTTTATCACTAGTTTTCTACTTTAACTCATTATATATTTTCATAGCTACTTTATTTCTTAATTTTAAATGGACAGTTATAGGTTTTTCTCCTTCATAATAAACAGTATCCGCCATTCCCATATAAATATAGGGCTCAATTACTCCATCAATTTGCCTATATTTTCTTACAAACAGGTGCATGTTTATATTTTTTTCAACATTATTTATAAGCTTTTGACCAATATCTGATTCTAAGGTTGTTGAACTTGCACTTTCCCACACAAAAATATCTCTTCCTATAAAATCATTTTTATGGTTCATACTTTCCTTTATATCCTCTTCTTTTTCCATTCCTACAAACAAGTACCAATCGTTACCGTTAGTTTTTAAACCTCCCATACCGTATCCACCAAACTTTTTAGTTGCATTTGACATTCTAACAACATCATCTCTAGTATATTGAGAATAAAGTTTTAAAAATGGCATACCATAATTTTTTGTACCAAACTCTCTTTCATAAACTAATAAGCCATAATTTATACAATCATTTATATATAGTTTAAATTCTTCTTTTTCAACTACTTCTTTAATTTCTGAGGCCAAGGTTATTTTATCACCATGGTCTTCTATAAAATTAAAGTTACTTTCCTTTTTGCTATGATAGTCCCCTCTTAGACATTCTATTGTATAATTAAAAGTTTCTTCATCTATAAAATCTATATATTTTTCTATATGATTTTTAAGCTTATCCCTTGTAGAATCCCCATTTTTTATAAGGTAACTTAAAATTAAAAATTCAAAAGGTCTTTTCAAGGGTAATTTTCCTGTTATATCCTTTAACACAAGTTTAAACTTTTCATCTTTTAAAAGCTTTGCATCTTCAAAATCCTTTTCTATCTTTTCTAAAAATCCAAGATAGCTTTTACTAGGAACAGCACCTATAAATTTTAATGGATTTGGCGCCCCTTCAAAGGAAAAATAATCAGTTAAAAGATTTATAACTCTTCCACCATTAATCTTTTTAAACTCATTATATTCTTCTTTTAAATACTTCATATTATTAAAGTTTTCATTATCTATTTGAGAAAGTATTCTCTCTTTAGCTATTTCATCCATTTGAATATTTGTACACCCTGGTATACTAGAAAAGTCTGTTTTTATAGAAACCTTTAAACTCTCCTTATCATAATACTTTGCACCATTTAAGGCTATAGCAATTTGAAAAGCTTTATTGTAGTTTCCTATAAAATCTAACACCGTTAAAAATTCTTTTTCTTTATATTTTCTAAGACCACGGCCTAATTGTTGTATAAAAATTATAGATGACTGAGTTGGTCTTAACATTAAAACCAAGTTTATAGATGGAATGTCCACCCCTTCATTAAATAAATCTACAGTAAAAATTACTTCTAAATCACTATTATCATCTTCTAATCTTTTAATTTCCTTTTGCCTTTTATCAACTGAATCACTTCCTGTTAATGCTGCGCTTTTTATTCCTCTTTTATTAAATTCATTTGCCATATACTCTGCATGTTCAATACTTGCACAAAATCCAACAGCTTTTCTTTTAAATCCATCAAAACCATAAAAGTTCATTTTCTCTATTATAAAATCTACCCTTTCATTGATTTCAAGAATCTTAGATACTTTTCCTATATCATTAATATCAATGCCTGTATAGTCTACTAAATCTATATCTGTTATTCCAAAGTAGTGAAATGGAACTACTAAATTTTTCTCTAAAGCCTCATTTAATCTAACCTCTATAGCAATATTATTATCAAAAATAGAAAATATATCTTTTCCCTCTGTTCTCTCTGGAGTTGCTGTCATTCCAAGTAAAAACTTAGGTTTAAAATAATCTATAACCTTCTTATAGGTTTCAGATGCACTGTGATGAGCCTCATCTATAACTATGTAGTCAAAATCATCTTCTTTAAAATCATTATAATGAGTTGACATACTTTGAATAGTTGCAAAAAGATAATCTTTTTCTCTTTCCTTTATGTTTCCTGTAAATAGCCCAAACTCTTTATCTGACATTATTTTTTCATAATCTAAAATAGCTTTTCTTAAAATATCTTCTCTATGTACAATAAAAAGCATTTTCTTAGGGTTAAACTCTTTTACATCAAAGGCTGACATATAAGTTTTTCCTGTACCTGTTGCTGCTATAACAAGACTTTTTTCTCCACCATGTTCTCTTAATCTTCTTAAATTTTCTAAAGCTTTTTCCTGCATAATATTAGGTCTTATTTTTTCATATTTTAATAAAAGTTTTTTTGTGCTTTCCTCTACATTTGTCTTTTTTATATCTTTTAAAAAAGCATCATAATCATTTATAAAATCATCATTGACCTCATAACACTCATTATAAAGTTTATAATAAGCATCCATTACATCCTTTGAAAAAACATAATCTTTTTTGCTTACTATTTTTACATTCCATTCCTCATTGCTCTTTAGGGCGCTTTGAGTTAAATTAGATGAACCAATATATATTTTATAACTTTCTTCATACTCAAATATATAAGCCTTTGTATGAAAGCCCCTTAACTTTTCATCAGTAATAAATATTCTTAAATCTATATTTTGAAATTCTTTTAATCTTTTTAATGCTCCAACTTGAGTAAAATTTAAGTAAGTAGAGGTTATTATAGTTCCTTTGATATTTTTCTCATTCATTTTCTTTAATTCATCTAAAATTAGTTGTAATCCTGAAAAGTTTATAAAAGCTACACTAAAATAAAAACTCTTGCATGTTTTAAAAGATTCTTTTAGTTCTAATAAAAAATTCCCATCTTCACTATTTGTTATAAGTTTATGCTCTATTAAATCTTCACTATATTCTATAATTTCTTCCTTTATATCATCTAACATTGTTAAATCTAACTGTGTTTGTATATACATAAAAATATCCCTTTCTATCTAGATAACTTAACTAATATAATATTTAAAATCACACTAATTATTATAAGTATAATAGCATATTAATAATTTAATTTCACAATAAAATCTAATTTTAAGTTTATCTATAAATAATAAGGCTAATAAAATCTTTTTTATATATAATTAAATAATCTTAGATTTATAAACAATCTATATCTAAAAAATATTAGCTACCATATGTAAAATTTCATTAACCTTAAAAATTTCTTTAGTTTCAAAAATTTCTTGCAAAGTTTCTATATTTTCATCAGAATGTTCTATATCTTTAGAATATGTATGGGCTATATCTACTAAATCTTCTTCTGTAAATTCACCTTTTTCCAGCCATCTTACAATAGCTAACTCTTTAATCATTAATGTGCTTACTATAGCTAACTTTATTTTTGCAGACATATCATAATCAAAAATAGCTTTCATAAAATATCTAAATATAAAATAAACTAAAATATTTTTAAACTTATACAAATTTTCTTTATAATAATCATTAAACTCTTTATGTTTATATATAAGCAATCCTTTATTCTCTTTAAAATATTTTAATGCCTTATCTAAACCTAGTGGGTCATTTTCATTTATATGGTTTATATCTTTATAAACTTTAAAATATTCAAATATAATATTGTTATATTTATCATTATTCTTTTCTTTATAACTAGATAAACTTTCTATTATTTTATCTAAGAACTTATCATTTTTATATTCCTCTATAACATCTACTATTTCATTCATATCCCCTAAATCTATTTTATCTTGAACCCTTTTAACAAATTTAAGGATTATAGCAATTTTAATATGTAAACTTAAATTTTCCCTTTCTAAAATACTAAATATAAATTCTCGACAGTTTAAAAAATTTAAAAGAATCTCTTCATCAATATCACTTTCTAAATCATATTCCTCTATATTTTCACTTAGTTTAAAGCTAAAATTTTCTTCTGATTTTAATATTATTCTTGCAGCTTCAGGGCAGGATAAAGAAATTCCAACTTCCCTTAAATCTAAAAATTCCTCTGTATATCTTGGATACTGTTTACATGTATGACATAAATATTCTTCTCCAAGGTTAGAATAAATATCACATAGTTTATTTTCATTTAAAAATGAACAGTTTCCATTGTTTAAAAGAAAAACATTATCTCCGTCTTCATCTTTCTTTATCTTACTTCTTAAAACTTCTCCAAACTTATTATCTACATTTTTATAACGGTTATTTGTTTCATCATCAATAACTATTCCCCACCCTGCGCAACATGTGTCTTCACAATTTTGTGCAATACATTTAAAATCATTAAAATAACTCGGTACTCTTACTTTCATTTTTCATAAACTTCCTTTTTCTATTATATTTAAAATCTTATCTTTTATTATAATGATTTATAGCTTTAAGTTTCAATAAGAATATAATTGGACCTCTTTTACCTTTTTATAAAATGCTCTTTTAACACAACTTTAATTTTATAGGAAACTACTATAAATTCTCTGTGTCATTAATCTAATTACTGTAAAATTTTTAAAATTGATGCCTATTTAGAACAGAGACTAAAACAAAAGAACTAAGAAATACTTTATGTATCTCTTAGTTCTTTACTATATTTTAAGCTACCCTAGCTTTATTTTCTTCTTTATTTGAACGAACTATTAAATCAACTACTCTTTTACCATAAGGTAGACAAAATTGTATAAATGGTCCCATAGCAAGCATTGCAATTATTGTTCCAACTCCAACTGTTCCACCGATTAAGTATCCAACAACTAAAAATGTTGCATCCAAAGCTATTCTTATATATTTATATTGAACTTTAGTTTTGTCTTGAATTATAAATGGAACTATATCATTTGGAGCAACCCCAACATCACTTCCAGACACTAAAGAAAACCCTGCTGCAATTATAAACACTCCAACTACAACTATTAACATCTTAACGAAAGAGTTATAAGATTCTATTGGAATCACTGATACAATTCTTGAAGATAAATCAATTATTGGTCCTACACCAATAACACAAATTAATGTTCCTATTTTTATACGTTTTCTTTCAATAAAAATATTGCAGTAATTAGTACAACTAATATTATCATATTTGCAACCCCTGGAGTTTTACCAATAGTATTTGCCAGTCCTTGAGTAAAAACTGTAAATGGATCTGATCCTATATTAGTTTTTAAAAATACTGCTACCCCAAATTGTATAACACTCATTCCTATAAAAAATAAAATTACTCTCTTTATAAAACTCATCGTTTTATTCATTTCTTATCCCCCTACTACAGCTAATTTTACATTTAACCTATAATTCGTTTACACTTTCTTGAATGTTTATCCTTATTTTATAACACTCGGTCTAAATTGTCAATGTTTTCATTCAAAAAAATTAAAAAACATTTATTTACATCCAAAAAATACTTTTATTTAATTATATAAATAATAATTAAATAAAAGTAAAATACAAGTATGATATTCAATATAATTTAAAGTATAAAAAAGACTAAAACAAGTATTATTTTAGTCTTTTTTAATTAATCTTTAATTTATTTTTATTTCTAATACATACAAATATTATTTAGTATTATTAAAATACTCAAAAAACTCTAACATCTAAATATAAATAATAATACGATTATATGCCTAAATTTTATTAAATAAAATCTTTTAAACTAAATATTTCTTTTGAACAATGTGAATCTGATCCTAATATCATATTAATATCTTGTTTCTTTACTAACTCTAGTAAATATCCACTAATATAGGCTTCACCACAATCTTCTTTTCTTTCTCCTGATATATTATAATCAAGCTCATAATCATTATCCTTAATAGCTTGTACTAAATTTCCCAATTCTTGATTTTTAGAATACTCATAAGGAAAAGCTTTGCAATATTTTCTTATTAAGTTTAAATGCCCAATTCTTTTTGGCTTATGTTCACCTAAATCACTTATTATTGCTTTTTCAACGGTTTCATAATACTTAGTATATACATTGTCTATGCCACCTAAAATCTCTATAATCTTTTTAAATTCTTCACCACTATAATCTATCACATAATATTTATCATTTACTTTTAACATGTGAACTGAAATAATAGCATCATCAATATATCTTCCATAAACATCTAAAAATCTTTTTATTTCTCTTTCATATCCTTCAATATAATCAACTTCAAAACCTATGTTGATTTTTATTTTACCTTTATATTCTTCTTTTAATTTTGATAAATCCTCGATATAATCTTCAATATCTAATATATCCATTGAACTATTTTTTGCTGGTGATGGATCTTCAAAATTTTTAGGTAGTGGCATGTGTTCTGTAAATGTTATTTCATCTAAACCTATACTTATTGCATTTTCAATGTACTGTTTAAAATCATCGTCACTTCCGTGAGGACAATACTTAGTATGAATGTGTCCATCTCTCATAAACTTCACCTCTTAAAATATATGGTAATATTTTTACACAACCATATTATTACATATATCTATATCTTTTTCAAATGTAATAATATACTCTCTAAAGATTTCAAGTTCTATAATATCTCTTTCTTTAATATTATCTTCTTAATTTAGCACATCTACTAGTATTTTCACCTCCTTTTACATTCTCCATAACTTATTATACTTTCGTTATATAATAATAAAGCTGCTATTAACTATCTAATAGCAGCCTTCTTTAAATAAGCTTTAATTTAAAATAAAAGCTTATTTAATATTTTTCTTTCTTTTACTTATAACAGCCAATGCTGCTCCACCTAATACAACAATTGTAGCTATTGTTGTTAATGTTGATATTATAATAGTTTTAAAAATGCTTGTACCACCATTATTACTAGTTGTATTTATAGATGATAATGTTTGAACTGAGGATTCTTCTTCTCTTTCATCCTTAGATACAGTTCCCTCTTCCACTAAAGTTAAAGTATCCTCTAAAAGAGATATTCCAAATTCTATAGTAGAATTTATTGGTACTATAAGCATAGACATTGTTATTTCATCATTTACATTACCTATTTCGAATTTAAATGTACTTGTACCTTTATTATCATCACTAATATTTTTCATTGAGTATTCTACTTCTTCACCATTAACCATTATTTTTATGTTATCCATAGCACTAGTTCCTACAAATGTTAATGTTAAATAATATTTTCCATCTATTTCTTCTAAGGTACTTGTACTATCTAAATATTTTTTAACCATCATTTTTCCAATAGCACTATCACTTACAACTTCATTTTCTATAGTATATTTTTTAAAATATTCTGTTGCTTCTATCTCTTCTAAATCACTACCCTCTTCATTTTCACCACTTTTATTACTTGTTGTAGATGATTTAGCTGTTGAAGTATTACCACTATTTGAACTATTATTACTACCATTTGAAGAGCTAGGTGTTGTTACTGCTAAATTACCAGGAGTTCCTAAGGATTGACTAGCCTGTGTTTTACTTATTTGTTCTTTAGTACTCTCTAAAAGGTCTACACCAAAGGATATGTTCATATCTGACATAGTTATATAAGCTGAAAGTGTTATAGTTGAACTTTCACTAGCTACCTTAAATCTTATATCTTTAATATTATTAGCACTACTACTTCTAACTGTTTCATAATTTACATTGCTTCCATCAACAGAAACCTTTATGTTAGTCATAACATCAAGCTGTGATAATCCTAAAGTTACATAAGTTACCCCATTTATAACTTCTAGATAAGATGTATTACTTACTGCTGCTCTTGCTGCGCTATAACCAATGGCGCTACTTGATAGTATTTCATTTTGAATTTTATAAATAGTGGTATTTGTGTTTTCCGAAGCTGTTGGTGCTTGTACATCATTTGACCCAGGAATTGTTTGCCCATTTCCTGAATCAGTACTTGGGGTATTATCGTTTCCTGTGTTTGGAGTATTATTATCTGAATTATTTCCACCCGTCTGGTTATTATTTCCTGAATTATCTTCTACATTTTCATTTTTTTCTTCCTCATCTGGATTATTTGGAGTATTGCCTGAATCATCTCCATCCTCTTCTTTATCTCCGTTATCTGGTTTATTTTCTGAACCTTGTTCAGTATCTTCTTCACTACCTGAATTATCAGGTAGTGGTTCTATACTTTCTGTATCTAGTACTACTCTAAATGAAACAGGCATAACATGAAATCCTAAGTTTATTGTAGTTCCAACTTCAATACTATCTTCTAATGAGCTTAAATTAAACTCTAATTCAATAGATTTATCTCCAGTTTCTTTTTGTGTATATTGTACTTCATGTCCATTAACCTTTATTCTAATATTTGTCATTATATTCTTTTCAGTAAATTCTAAGGTAGCTTTAATTCCATCATCTGATATAATAATTCTGCTCTCTCCATTAACATACTTACTAGCTGAAGATTGATCATCAGAATCTATCTTTAAAGATTTGTTTGAAACTGTATATGTTCCATTTGCATATTTTTTATTTTCTGCTTCACTAAAACTTTCTACTTCCATATTTTCCGTGGCAAAAACTTCTACTGGCATATATCCTGCCATAAGAGATGCTGCTATCATTAAAGCTATTGTATTTTTTTTCATTTTAAAATTCCCCCTCTTTAACTGGTTTTATAGTTTTTATTTTGAATATAAAATAATAAAATTTAAAAAGTATAAGTACTACTAAAAATATCTTTACATGTAAGTTATCTAATAAGATAATTGGAAAAGCCATCATAAAATCTGCAAAAGCAAGAAGTGTAATTTTTTGCTTTAAAGTCATAGCTTTCTCTTTTACAAAATTCTCTAAATGCTTTTTATAAATTTTGCTTTCAGTAAACCATTTGTGAAATCTTTCAGAACCCTTAGCAAAACAAAAGGATGCTAAAAGTAAAAATGGTGTTGTAGGTAAAACAGGAAGTATAACACCTACTGCCCCTAGCGCAAAGGATATTAACCCTATTGTTATATAAATGTATTTTTTAACTTTATTCATCTTAAAACCCCTTACTTAAAATCAATATTTCCTTAAAACTAAATTAAATTTTAAATTCTTTTAAAAATAATCCTCTTTAAACAAAATTTCATATCAAACTTTTATAAGTTAAACATATGTTTAAATAACGCTATTGGTTTATAAATAATTAACCTCCATCCTGAAAACTTCATTACATCTTTAATTTTTTCTCTCATATCCTTCTTATAACAATGGATAGTACATCTTGAACAGGTTGATTTATTTTCTCCAAATTTACAGTAGTTTAATCTTTTATGTGCATATTCCTTTAATTCACTACACTCTTTACACAATTCTCCCTTTTTACCTTTGTGTTTTCCTTTGCAATAAATATCAATCATAAGGGCTACTATATTTTTTTCTTTTTCAATTTTATTCATTTTACCTCCTTTGTAGATTCTGATTATCATTCTCATTTAAAATATGGGTATATTTACATAATTCTTTATTTACATAATTCTTATAAATATATGTTGCAAATATACTTACTAATTTTAGTTTTTATTGCAACATATATATTAGATTTACTTTTACTTATCTTATACTTTAAAATATTATTAATTTTAACTAATAAAAATTTTTTAATGCATCTTTACCTTTAAAATAAAATTGCTATAAAATCTTCAATATTTTAATCTATGACTTTTAAAAATCTAGCAACTTTATTAAAATGTAATAAAATATTTTCTAAAATCAGCCTATTTCTTGAATATTTAAACACTTATAAGGTTTCCCTCTTCTAACTTATAAGTCTTATCACAAACTGCCGTAGTTGATTTTCTATGAGATATTAAAACTATAGTTTTTTCCTTGCAATTTTCTTTTATAGATTTTAATATTTCACCTTCATTTAATGTATCTAAATTACTTGTTGGCTCATCTAGAATTAAAACTTCACTATCTCTTAAAAAGGCTCTAGCAAGACCTATTCTTTGCTTTTCCCCTGCTGATAAATTTCCACCAAGTTCTGATACCTTTGTATTATAACCATTTGGAAGTGTTTCTATAAATTTATGAATAGATGCTTTTTTAGCAGCTTCTATAACTTCTTCTTTAGTAGCATTTTTATTTCCAAGCTTTATATTATCTAGTATAGATTCATTAAACAGATAAGTTTCTTGACTAACTAAAGTTTGAGAATTTCTTAGAGAGTTTGTGTTTATCTCCTTAATGCTCTTATTATTAAGCTTTATATCTCCATTATTTACATCCCAAAATCTCATAAGAAGCTTAACAAAAGTACTTTTACCTATTCCACTCTCTCCAATTAAAGCTATCTTATCTCCCTTTTCTATGTGAATAGAGGCTTTATTGAACACTCTTTTATCTCTATTTTCATAAGAGAACTCAACATCTTTATAACTAATTGAATCACAAGCTACCTCTTCTCCTTCAAAAATTTCTATAACTTGTGGCTCTTCATCCATTAAATCAAAAAGTCTTTCAGCTGATGCAAAGGTTTGAAGCAATGTATTTGATAAATTGCTAAGGGCAACTACAGGACCAAAAGATGATGCAATAATTACTATAGCTAAAATCATAGAGGTAAAAGTTATATTTCCTAATGAATACTGATAAAATGAAACTCCTACAAAGGTAAGTATTGCTAGCATTATGCTTAAATCTGTAATAGACCTAATTACTCCCTCATGTTTCTTTATGCTATCTAAACTCTCATTCATTCTCTTTGAAGAGTTATTAATTTCCTTTAATCTCTCTTCTCCATTTTTAAACTGTAGAATCTCTTTTAACCCTCTTAAAGAGTCTAAAACGTAGTTATTACAATCCCCAACAACTTGTCTGTATTTAACCCCTGCATCTTTTCCTAAAGCAGATGAAAAATAAGGAATACAAAATCCTACTATTATAAAAAATATTAAAGATAATACTCCAAACCATGGATTTATAGTATATAAAACTACTACAACTATAGTATTTGTAACTAAAGCTATTGCAATTGGTGCTATTGTATGTGCATAAAATACCTCTAAAAGTTCAATATCCGATGTTATAAGGGATATAAGCTTTCCCTTTTCTTTTCCTTCAAGCTTTGCTGGTGCTAATTTTCTAAGCTTTAAAAATATTTTATCTCTTAATATATAAAGAATTTTAAAAGCTATATAATGGCCTGAAAGCTGTTCACCATATCTTAAAAAACCTCTTAAAACTGCACAAATTACCATAACAAGTATTGCACCTTTAAATGTTATAAATCTCACATCACCTAAAACTGTTCCAAGGGCAATGGCTCCAAAACTTGCTATAGATATTGCAGCTAAATAAC
This sequence comes from uncultured Sarcina sp., assembly GCA_963559995.1. Taxonomy (GTDB): domain Bacteria; phylum Bacillota; class Clostridia; order Clostridiales; family Clostridiaceae; genus Sarcina. Next base: position 4,904 of record CAUWNL010000051.1, on the reverse strand, counting down.
CTAAAATCCCCATAGTTATAGTTATAAGCATAATTGAAACTAAAGGTTTAAGTTCTAGTATAAGTCTTTTCATAATCTGAAAACCTGATCTTCTTTGCATCTTAGCACACCTCCCTTATACTCTCTAATTCATTTTGCTTAGTTACCATATCAAAATAGTGTTTATTATTTTTCATAAGACTATCATGACTTCCCTCTTCAACTAATTTTCCTTTATTAATTACGTATATCTTTTTAGCATTTCTTACATTTGCTAATCTATGAGATATTACAAGAATTGTTTTTTCTCTAGATAAATCATAAATAGCTTCCCATATATCTTCTTCACTTTCTACATCAATATTTGAAGTTGCTTCATCAAATATAATCATTTCTCTATTTGATAAAATAGCTCTAGCTAAAGCAAGTCTTTGCTTTTGACCACCGGATAGTTTATTTCCACCTTGTCCTACATCAGTTGATAATCCATCACATAAAGACATAACAAAATCATACAGCCTTGCAACTTTTAAAGCATTTATTATTTCATCCTTTGTAGCTTTTTTATTTGCCACAATTAAATTGTCTAAAATAGTTCCATTAAATATATAGCTATTAGTTGAAACTAATGATATGCTTTCATAAATTTTATCCATTGGCATTTTTTCAATATCTACATTGTTTAATAAAATACTACCTTTTGTTACTTTGTAGTTATTTAATATTAAAGATGCTATTGTACTTTTTCCTGAACCACTTTCACCAACAATTGCAGTTAGGCCTTTATTTTCTATATCTAAACTTATATTATCTATTACTTGTCTTTCTCCATCATAGCTAAATGAAACATTTTTAAGACTTAGATCTATATTTTTATTATTTATATTTAAACTACTGTCTATATCTTTTTCTCTTTCCTTAGCATCTAAAACCTTAAATATTCTATCACTAGCTGCCATACCATTCATTGCTATATGAAAATATGAACCTAAAAGTCTAAGTGGTATAAAAAATTCTGAAGATAAAAGAATTATTATAAGCAAGCTTCCAGGCATTATATTTCCATTTCTAAATTGAAAAAGTGCAACTATGGTACCTGCTGCTGACCCTCCAAAGGCCACTAAATCCATTATAGTTATAGAATTTAATTGCATACTTAAAACTTTCATGGTGATTTTTCTAAAGCCTTCAGCTTCTTCATTCATTCTTTTATGCCTATCCTCATCTGCATTAAATACTTTTAATGTTGTTAATCCTTGAAGATTTTCTAAAAATGTTCCACCAAGATTTGAATAAGATTTCCAATAATCCTTTAAAATCTTCTTGGCAATTTTCATAATTGCTATAATTGACATTGGAATCAAAGGAACACACAGAATAAAAACTAAAGCTGACTTTATTGATATAAAGCTCATAAAAATAAATAAAGTTACTGGAACTAAAAGAGCATAGAAAAATTGAGGCAAGTATTTCCCAAAATAAATCTCTAATTGTTCAATACCTTCAACAGCTAATTGAACTACTCCAGATGTGCTTTCATAAGACTTATAAGAATTTCCAAGTCTTAAAAGCTTTTTGTATAATCTATCTCTTAAAACTACCCTAGCATTAGATGATGCTAAATTTGAAAATCTAGTATATAATCCATTACAAATATATCTAATTATAAGAAGTGTAACTATAATAAATATTGTGCTAAGTAGTGAAATACTGTTAGTTAACTTAAAAGACTTAAGACCTTCTATAACACTTCCACTAGATAAATCTAAAGTATTTACTAAGTATATACTATTAATAAAGCTACCTATTAAAAATATAATACCTATATTACATAAAACAGAGATCCAGTTTGCTAAAACGGTAAGCACTATATACTTTTTTGAATCTTTACAAAGGTTTATTAACCTTTTGTTTATCATCATAAGTAAATTCCCCCTTATTATTTATTGATAATAATTATCATTATTATTTATACTATACAAATATACCCTAATTAATAATAATTTTCAAGTAATTTTAAAAATAATTATTATTAATTTTTACTCTTATAGTAAAAATTAATCCTGCTTTGAAAGTTTTATTTCAATATAGCTCTATATTGAATATAATATTAATTTAAAAATACTCCTCTTATCCTAATCCTGTGGTGATATTTGTATAGCTTTTATTCTAACTTGAGGCGGAATTGATTTTGTCATGGCCTCATCTAAAATACAAAAAACAATATTCCCTTTTTTTATCTTAAAATCACTTACGTTAACCTTTGTAAGATTAAGTTCATTTTCATTACAATTATATGTTGATGGAATGATATAAGTATCATTAGTAATAATTCCTATAATCTCTTCTTTGTAAACTTCACATCCTTTAATATATCCCCTAATTGTTACCCTTATAGCATCATTATTTTCACTTTGTTCAATGTTTACTATCTCTCCCATAAAGATTGCTGGATTAATATTATTTTCAGTTGCAAATACTTTGATATTAAACAATAATATGATTAAAATGGTTAAAATTATTATCTTTTTCTGTTTCATAATTTATTTCAATCCCTTCATTATTTTAACTTTAGTTTTTCATAAAATTTAAAATATATACTTTTATAAGATTTCTATAAATAAAAAAAGGATACATAAATTCTGTGTATCCTCAAAAGCTATTGTTGAAACCTCACTAATATTTATCTTTATATTTGTTTCTATTTTTATATAACTTTTATTATTGTTTTTCATATACTTAATAAATCTTTACTAACTTAATACTATTAATCTGTTTTTAAGGCTTGCATTGGTTGTAATTTAGAAGCCTTATTTGCAGGAAGTATACCAAATATCACTCCTGTTATTATTGAAAATGTTAACGCTATACAAATTATTCCCCAATCTATATATAGCTTAGTTCCCATAATATTAAGTATTCCTAATGAACCTACTACACCTATAATTATTCCTATTATTCCTCCTGATATACTTATTATTATTGCTTCTATAAGAAACTGTATAAGTATGCTCTTTCTTCTTGCTCCTAAAGCTTTCCTTATTCCTATTTCCTTTGTTCTTTCTGATACTGAAACTAACATCATATTCATAATTCCTATTCCAGCAACAAATAGTGCAACTCCTGCAATAGCTCCAACCATTATATCCATAATTATATCCATTGACTTCATTGACTCAATTAATTGTTGAGCACTTGATATAAAGAAATCATTTTTATTACTTAAAAATTTAAGAAGCATATTTTCTATATTTATTATAATCTCTTCTACAGGCTTATTAATATCTACACTCATATATATGCTTGATATACCATTTGCCTTAAGTAATCTTTCCGCATTTGTAATTGGTATATATATACTTTTATCATCTGTACTTTCCCCATAAGAATATACTTGATCTAATACTCCAATTACTTTATAAGGTATCCCATTAATATCTATATACTTTCCTACTGGATCCTGTAAATCAAATAACCTTTGCGCTATATTTTTTCCTAAAACAACAACTTTATTAGAATACTCTACATCAATAGGTAATATAAATCTTCCATTAGCTACTTTCAGTTTATTTAATTCTTTATAATTATCATTAGTTCCTATTACAGCAATATCTTCTTCAGTTGACTTTAACTTTGTTTTTACATTACCATTTATAAGTGGAGCTATATTCATTACGCCATCAATTTCTTTAAACTGTAAGCTATCTTCATAGGAAAGTTTTTCATTTTCATTTTTAGGTGTTATATAAGTAGTTATAGTATCTGATCCTGCACTTCTATACTCATCATACATAGCCTCTCTTGAACCTGATACAATAGTTACAAATAAAACAACACTCATAGTCCCTATTATTATACCTAACATCGTTAAGCTTGAACGTAATTTATTTGCTTTAATTTGACTTATAGCCATCTTAAAACTTTGTATTAAATTCATCTATACTGCTCCTTTTTCATATATTTTTCCATCTTTAATTCTTACTTTTCTCTTGGCTGCATTTGCTATTTCATTATCATGAGTAATCATTATTATAGTCTTACCATCCTTATTTAATTGTTTTAATATATCAAGAATTTCATTACTAGTTTTACTATCTAATGCCCCTGTAGGCTCATCTGCAAGTATTATCTGTGGATTAGCTGCAATTGCCCTAGCAATTGCTACCCTTTGTTGTTGCCCACCTGATAATTGATTCGGCATATAATTTTTTCTACTTTCAAGTCCTACTCTATTTAAGCATTCAGTAGCTATCTCTCTTCTTTTTTTCATCTTTATTCCTTGATAAATAAGGGGTAATTCTACATTTTCAATAGCAGATAATTTATTTAAAAGGTTAAAGTTTTGAAATATAAATCCTATTTTTTTATTTCTAATCTGGCTTAATTCGTCTTCTTTAATACACTTTATATTTATATTATCTAGTAAATACTCACCGCTATCTGCTAAGTCTAAACATCCTAATATATTCATGAAAGTAGATTTACCTGAACCTGAAGGGCCTGTTATAGCAACAAAATCCCCATTTACTATCTTTAACGAAATATTATCTAAAGCTTTTAGTTTATTATCTCCCATTCTATAAGTTTTACATAAGTTATTTACTTCTATAACAAAATTAATCATAAATTTCACCCCCTCCCTATACTAATACATACTATTTAAATCATCATTCTCTTTTAACACTTTCACTTTGTCTCCAACTGAAAGTCCATCAGTTATCTCTATATAATCATCTGTAACAATTCCTGTTTGTACTATCTTATAATCTTCATTCCCTTTTAAATCAACTATATATCCTTCATCTGTCTTGTTAATACAATCTACAGGTATATATAGAACATCCTTTTTCTCCTCTATAAGTATGGATGCTGTAACTGACATTCCAGGTTTTAACTTTTGAATATTTATATCTTTTCCTTGTACC
>CAUWNL010000050.1:0-18539 GCA_963559995.1 uncultured Sarcina sp. | reverse complement strand
AAAAAATAAAAAAACAGCTACTAATAATCAATGGTCAAGTTGTGATGCAAGTGCAGCTTCAAAATATGAAAAAAATGATAATAACAAATAATATATGTTAGGAAGCGATAATGAGTATGAAAACGGCACAGGGAAAAAAATTTCAAAATAATAATGGGTCAACTAAAAGAGGAGCTCAGTCTAAGCAAAAACCAAATGAACAGAAGTAATTAAATAAAAAAGCCATATTAAAATGAACTTATTTTAATATGGCTTTTTTATTTAATTGTATTTCTTTCTTCTTTTTTCATGTCGTATCTTCCCAATATCTCTTCCAAGGAAAAATGCGCCTATTAGGACTATAATAAATCCTATAATTATAAAGATTATTTCATATGTACTATTAGTTAGAGTTAAGGCCAAGAATATAATTCCTAATATTATTAATAATAAGCCTTTTAAAATAGGTTTTTTAAACAAGATTATTCTCCTCCTTTATGTTCTCTCTATATATTTTAATTTTAACATAAAATACTAATCAATAAAAAATAAATATTATGGGAGTAAAAGTTTTAAGTGTATATTACAGAAAAGATATATTTACCATGTATTAATATACGTATGTATAGCAAATTATATTGAATAATTACCGTTTTTTATATAATTATAAATAGTAATAAGTTAAAAAAATAGAAAAACACGAATTATATAGGTGAATTTTCATAATTTAATTTGACTTTATGAGAAGAACATGTTAATATATGATTGAAATACGAATTATATAAGATTATTAATGGATATAGTTCGTAAAAAAGATGTGAATATTTTCTGGAGGAAGTTTATGGTTAACGTATTTTATGTTGAGAAAAGATTGGGCTTTAACGTAGAAGCTAAAAATTTATTGGCAGATTTTAAAGAAAATCTATCAATAACATCTTTAGAAAATGTTAGAGTAATAAATAAGTATATAGTTGTTTCAGACAAAGAGTTAGATGTTTTAGGAATATCTAATATACTTCATGAAGAAACAGTTGATTATATAAATAATGATTTTAACTTATCAGAAGATGAATATGCTTTTGGAGTAGAATTTTTACCAGGGCAATATGATCAAAGAGCACAGTCAGCTAAAGAATGTTATGCTATTTTAAATGATGCTCATGTAGATGTTAGATGTGCAAAGATAATAGTACTAAAAGGAAAGCTTTCTAATGAGGATATAGAGTCTATTAAAAAGTACTACATAAATCCGGTAGATTCTAGAGAAGTTAATCCTAAGAGTTTAGAAGTTAACCTAAACTTTAATTCACCAGATGAAGTTGATATAATAGATAATTTTATAAATATGTCAGAAGAAGATTTAAAGGATTTTCATAAATCTTTTGGACTTGCTATGACAATAGAAGATCTTTTAGTTATTAAAGATTATTTTAAAGAAGAGGAAAGAAATCCAAGTGTTACTGAAATAAGGGTAATTGATACTTATTGGTCAGATCACTGTAGACATACAACCTTTGAAACAAATATTACAGATATTGATATAGAAAATGGAATTTTCAATAATCCATTAAAAGAAACATTTAAACTTTATGAAGGTTCTAGAGAATTTGTTTATGAAAACAAAGATAGAGCAATTACTTTAATGGATATTGCAGTAATTTCTATGAAAGAGATGAGAAAAAGAGGAGCTTTAAATGACTTAGACTTGTCTGATGAAATAAATGCTTGTTCTATAAATGTAAAAATAGAAACTACTAATGGTCCTAAAGATTATCTTTTAATGTTTAAAAATGAAACTCATAATCATCCAACAGAAATTGAACCTTTTGGTGGTGCTGCAACTTGCTTAGGCGGAGCAATAAGAGATCCATTGTCTGGTAGAACTTATGTATACCAAGCTATGAGAGTTACAGGAAGCGCTGACCCTACAGTTTCAATTGAAGATACTTTAAAGGGAAAACTTCCACAAAGAAAAATAACTTTAGGAGCAGCTCATGGTTATAGTTCTTACGGAAATCAAATAGGACTAGCTACTGGAGAAGTTAGAGAAATTTATCACCCAGGATATGTTGCAAAGAGAATGGAAATTGGAGCAGTTTTAGGTGCGGCGCCTAAGGAAAATGTAGTTAGAGAAGTTCCAGTTCTTGGTGATGTAATAATCTTACTTGGTGGAAAAACAGGTAGAGATGGTTGTGGAGGCGCAACAGGCTCATCAAAGGAACATACAGAAGAGTCAATAGAAAATTGTGGAGCAGAAGTTCAAAAGGGTAATCCTCCAACTGAGAGAAAAATTCAAAGATTATTTAGAAATAAAGAGGTTTCAACTCTTATTAAAAGATGTAATGACTTTGGAGCAGGTGGAGTATCCGTTGCTATTGGAGAACTTTGTGACTCATTAGATATAAATTTAGATTTAGTTCCTAAAAAGTATGAAGGACTAGATGGAACAGAACTTGCAATATCAGAATCTCAAGAAAGAATGGCAGTTGTAGTTAGAGAAGAAGATGCTAAACATTTTATAGATTTAGCAAACAGAGAAAACTTAGAAGCTACAATAGTTGCAAGAGTAACTGATACAGGATACATGAGAATGTATTGGCAAGGAAAGAAAATTGTAGATTTAAAGAGAGCATTTTTAAACACTAATGGTGCTAAACAATATTCAAAGGTTTTAGTAAAGTCACCAAAGGAAAATGAAAACTTCTTTGAAAATCATAAAAAGAATATGGTTAAAAAGTCTCTTAAAGAAAGTTTTGAAAGTGCTTTAAAGGATTTAAATATAACAAGTCAAAAGGGATTAGTTGAAACCTTTGATTCAACTATAGGAAGTAATACAATTCTTATGCCTTTTGGTGGAAAATATCAATTAACACCAGCTGAAGGTATGGCATGCAAGATACCAGTTTTAGATGGTGTATCACAAACTGCAAGTTTAATGGCAAATGGTTTTAATCCATACTTAGCTTCTTGGAGTCCATATCATGGAGCATACTACAGTGTAATAGAATCAGTTGCAAAAATAGTTGCTATGGGTGGAAAAATAGATAATATTAGATTAACTCTTCAAGAGTATTTTGAAAAATTATATAAAGACCCAGAGAGATGGGGTAAGCCATTTAGTGCATTACTTGGAGCCTATAGAGCACAAAAGGATTTAAATATTCCAGCAATAGGTGGAAAGGACTCAATGTCTGGAAGTTTTGGAGATATGGATGTACCACCAAGTTTAGTATCCTTTGCAGTAACAACAACTAGTGCTTCTAATGTAATTTCACCAGAATTTAAAGCTATAGATTCTAAAATAGTTCTTGTTAAAACAAAGAGAAATAATGAAGAAATTATTGATTTAGAAGAGTTTAAAAATAATATGGCAGTTGTTTCAAAACTTATAGAAGAAAAACAAGTTATAAGTGCCTTTGCAGTAAGATTTGGTGGAGTATTTGAAGCTGTAAGTAAAATGGCTTTTGGTAATATGATAGGTGCTAAAATATTTAACTTAACTAAAGAGGATTTATTTGATGCAAGCTATGGTTCTTTAGTTTTAGAAGTTAAGGAAAATGTGGATTTAGAAAAAGCATTTCATAAAGCAAATTATTTAGAAATAGGTGAAACAAATAATACTAAGTCTCTAGAAATAATGAATGAAATATTTGACCTTGAAAATCTTTTAGTTTCATTTAGACAAGGTTTATCTAAAGTGTTTAAAGAAAAAACTAAAGATTTAAATGAAAGTATAGAAACTAAATCATTTAACTGTAAATCACAGGTTTCACCAAAAATAAGAATTGCGAAACCTAAAGTTATAATACCAACTTTCCCTGGAACTAACTGTGAATATGATAGTGCAAGAGCATTTAAAGATGCTGGTGCTGAAACTAAAATAGAGATATTTAGAAACTTAAACAGTGAAATGTTAAATGAATCTATAAAAAGTCTTGAAAAAGAAATAAGAAGCAGTCAAATAATAATGATTCCAGGAGGATTCTCAGCTGGAGATGAACCAGATGGATCAGGTAAATTTATAGCTACAGTATTTAAAAATGAAAGAATTAAAGATGCTGTAATGGATCTTTTAAATAATAGAGATGGATTAATCTTAGGAATTTGTAACGGCTTCCAAGCTCTTATAAAATTAGGTCTTGTACCTTTTGGAGAAATTAAAGATATAACAGAGGATATGCCAACTTTAACTTACAATAATATAGGTAGACATATGAGCTCTATAGTTAGAACTAAAATAACATCAAATCTTTCTCCTTGGTTTAGTGAAGTAAATGTAGGAGATATACAAAATGTTGCAATTTCTCATGGAGAGGGAAGATTTGTAGCATCAGAAGAAGTTATAAAATCTTTATTTGAAAATGGTCAAGTTGCTACTCAATATGTTGATTTAGAGGGAAATCCATCTATGAATATGCCATTTAATCCAAATGGTTCAATGATGGCAATAGAAGGCATAACAAGTTTAGATGGAAGAGTTTTAGGTAAGATGGGACACTCAGAAAGAATTGGTGAAAATCTTTATAAAAATATTCCAGGAAACTTTGATCAAAAAATATTTGAGTCTGGTGTTAAATACTTTAAATAAGATTTTTAAATTTTCTTAATAAATGTTGATTTTAGATAGCTTTAGTATTAATTAATTTTCATCTAAAATCAGCATTAAGTTAAAAATGGATTAAATAAAAGTACATACATAAAACAAATTTTATGTGGATTTAATAGGAAAGAGGGTTAAAAATGAAAGTTGCTATATTTTTTGGAAGTAAATCAGATACTGAAATAATGAAAGGTGCAGCTAATGCTTTAAAAGAATTTGATATAGATTTTAAAGCTTATGTGTTATCAGCACATAGAGTTCCTGAAAGACTTTCAGAGGTTTTAGAGGAAGTTTGTGAAAATGGATGTGAAGTAATAATTGCAGGAGCAGGTCTTGCAGCTCACCTTCCAGGAGTAATAGCATCACAAGTAACAGTGCCTGTTATTGGTGTTCCATGTAATGGTGCAGTAGGAGGAGTAGATGCTTTATATTCAATAGTTCAAATGCCAAAATCAGTTCCAGTTGCAACTGTTGGAATAAATAATAGTTATAATGCAGGAATGCTTGCTGTAGAAATTCTTTCTATAAAATACCCAGAAATTAAAGAAAAACTTATAAAATATAGACAAGATATGAAGAAGAAATTTGTAGAAGAAAATGATGAATTTATTTTTGAATAATAAATAAAAAATTATAGGTAGTAATAAGGAGTGTAAAGATTATGAAAAAAGAAATGTTATATGAAGGAAAAGCAAAACAAATATATGGAACAGATAAGAAAGATGAAGTTATAGTTTACTATAAAGATGATGCAACTGCATTTAATGGAGAAAAGAAAGGTTCAATAGAGGATAAGGGAGAATTTAATAACAATATAACTTCAATAATCTTCAAGATGTTAGAAGAAAACGGAGTAAAAACTCACTTTATTGAAAAATTAAATGAAAGAGAACAACTTTGCAAAAAAGTTTCTATAGTTCCCCTTGAAGTTATAGTTAGAAATGTAGCTGCAGGAAGTATGGCAAAAAGATTAGGTCTAGAAGAGGGAACTCCACTTAAAACTACAGTATTTGAAATATCTTATAAAAATGATGATTTAGGAGATCCATTAATAAATGATTACCATGCAATAGCAATTGGAGCTGCAACTTTTGAAGAACTTCAAGAAATTTATGCAATGACAGATAAAATAAATGAATTATTAAAGAGTTTCTTTGCAAGTGTTAATATAAATCTTATAGATTTTAAAATAGAGTTTGGTAAAACAGAAGATGGAGAAATAGTTTTAGCAGATGAAATATCACCAGATACTTGTAGATTCTGGGATGCAACAACTAACGAAAAACTAGATAAAGATAGATTTAGAAGAGATTTAGGAAACGTTAGAGGGGCTTATGAAGAAATATTAAGCAGAATGAATTCAAAATAATTAGCTTTAAATTAACATTAAACTAAAAAATAGATTAATTAAAAATGGATAAAAAGGGTATTAGAATTTAGGGAAACTTAGTAAAAATTTAGATTGTAGAGGTAGATAAGGTTATGTATGATGCTATAAATGACAAGCTTAAAGAGGAATGTGGAGTATTTGGGATTTATTCAAAAGATAAATCATTAGATGTTGCAAGTTATACTTATTATGGACTTTATGCCCTTCAACATAGAGGACAAGAAAGTGCAGGGATTACAGTTTCTAATGGGTTTATAATGGAAACACACAAAAATCTTGGACTATTAACAGAGGCTTTTTGTAAAGATGATTTAAATAAGTTAAAAGAGAGTCTTAGGGTATCTAATGAAGAATTAGAAAAGCAAGATATAGAGGTGTTAGGTAATATAAGTATAGGTCATGTTAGATATTCTACAACAGGGTCAACTAAAATTGAAAACTGTCAGCCACTAGTTAGTAGATCAAAGCTTGGTTCAATAGCTATAGCACATAATGGAAACCTAGTAAATGCTGATGTTATAAGAGAACTTTTAGAAGATTCAGGATCTGTATTTCACACTACAATAGATTCAGAAGTTATAATAAATTTAATAGCTAGAAGTGCTAAAAAGGGAATAAAAACTGCTGTATTTAATGCAACTCAAGCTATAAAGGGTTCCTTTGCCTTAGTTATAATGGCAGAAGGAAAACTTATTGGAATTAGAGATCCTCATGGCATAAGACCTCTTTGTTTAGGTCATATTGATGGGAACTATATTTTGGCCTCTGAAAGCTGTGCATTAGATACAATAGGAGCTGAATTTATAAGAGATATAGAACCTGGTGAAATAGTTATAATAGATGAAAATGGATTAGATAGCATTAAGTATTCAGAAAAGACAAAATGTGAAACTTGTTCTTTTGAATATATTTACTTTGCAAGACCAGATAGTGTAATGGATGGAATAAATGTTCATGAATTTAGAGTTAAATCTGGAGAAATGCTTTTTAAACAAAGTCCCGTTGAAGCTGATATTGTAATTGGAGTTCCAGATTCAGGCCTAGCTTGTGCAATTGGTTATTCAAATGTATCAGGAATACCTTTTGATCCTGGCTTTGTTAAAAATAGATATGTAGGTAGAACATTTATAACACCTAATCAAGAAATGAGGGAAAGGGCAGTTTCTGTTAAATTAAATCCTTTAAAGGCAAATGTTAAAGGAAAAAGAGTTATTTTAATTGATGACTCAATAGTTCGTGGGACTACATCAAAACATTTAGTTGAATCGTTAAGACGAGCTGGAGCTAAAGAGGTTCATTTTAGAGTAGCTTCACCAGCTGTTAAAAATCCTTGTTATTTTGGGATAGATACATCTTATAGAAGTGAACTTATTGGGGCTAATAATTCACAAGAGGATATAAGAGAAATGATTGGGGCAGACTCTTTAGATTATTTATCTATGGAAAATTTGCTTAAAGCTTTAGGGGAAAACAAAGGATTTTGTTTAGGATGCTTTAATGGAGTTTACCCAGTATCAACACCAATTGAAACAGATAAGAATCACTTAGAAAGGTAGGAAAAAATTATGGCTATAACATATAAAGACGCAGGAGTTAATATAGAAGAAGGATATAGATCAGTTGAACTTATTAAAGAATATGCAAAGAGGACTTTAAATAGTTATGTACTTGGAGGCATAGGAAGCTTTGGTTCTATGATTGAAATACCAGAAGGTTATAAAAAACCCGTTTTAGTTTCAGGAACAGATGGAGTAGGAACAAAACTTGAAATAGCGTTTAAAACAAAAAAATATGACACAGTAGGTATTGACTGCGTAGCAATGTGTGTTAATGATATATTATGTCATGGTGCAAAGCCATTATTTTTCTTAGATTATATAGCTTGTGGAAAACTAGAAGCTAATGTATCATCAGATTTAGTTAAAGGGGTTTCAGATGGATGTTTAGAATCTGACTGTGCTTTAGTTGGTGGAGAAACTGCTGAGATGCCAGGATTTTATAAAGAGGGAGAATATGATATTGCAGGATTTGCCCTTGGAGTTGTTGATAAAGAAAACATTATAGATGGAAGTAAAGTTGAAGATGGAAATATACTTATAGGACTTAAATCTTCAGGAATACATTCAAATGGGTATTCATTAGTTAGAAAAATATTTACTGACTTAGAAGAAGATTTTTATGGAGATTATGTTTGGAAAACACTTTTAACTCCAACTAGAATATATGTAAAATCAATATTAGCTCTTATGAAAGAAGTTGATATAAAAGCTATGGCACATATTACAGGTGGTGGATTTGTAGAAAATATACCAAGAATGTTTGGAGGACGTAACTTTACAGCAGTAGTTAATAAATCTTCTTATGAAATTCCAAATATATTTAAGAGAATAATGGAAAAAGGCGTTGAAGAAGATCACATGTACAACACATTTAATATGGGAATAGGATTTGTCGTTGCAGTATCTAAAGAAGACCAAGACAAAACTATGGAAAAATTAAAAGCCTTAGGAGAAGAACCAGTATTATTAGGACATGTAATCTCTGGAGGTGAGGGAGTTTGTTTAAAATAGCAGTTCTTATATCAGGTGGTGGAAGCAACCTTTTATCTATAATAGAAAATATAGAAAAAGGAAGTATAGATGCAAAAATACATTGTGTTATAAGTGATAGAGAGTCAGCTAAGGGCATACTAAAAGCAAAAGATAAAGGAATAGATACCTTTGTTGTAAGTAAAAAAGAATTTGGAAATAATACATCAGAGAAAATACTAAATCTATTAAAGGGTAAGGTAGATTTAATAGTTCTTGCAGGATATCTTTCAATATTAGATGGTGAAATATTAAGAGAGTTTAAAAATAGAATAATAAATATTCATCCATCTTTAATACCTAGTTTTTCAGGGCCAGGTATGTATGGTATAAAAGTACATGAGGCTGCAATTAAAAAGGGAGTTAAATTTTCAGGATGTACAGTTCATTTTGTAAATGAAGAGGTTGATGGAGGATCTATCATAGCTCAGGCCTTAGTTCCTGTATATTTTGATGATACAGCTAAAACTTTGCAAGAGAGAATTTTAGTGGAAGAACATAGAATACTTCCAGAGGTTATAAAAGCATTTAGTTTAGATAAAGTAGAAATAGAAAATGGAAAAGCGAGGATTTTACTATGATAAAAAGAGCTTTAATAAGTGTTTATGATAAAAGTGGAATATTAGACTTAGTTAATTTTTTAAGACAAAATGGAGTTGAAATAATATCAACTGGTGGAACATTTAAATATCTTAAAGAAAACAATGTTGAAGTTACAGAAATAAGTGAAATTACAGGTTCTTGTGAAATGTTAGATGGAAGAGTTAAAACACTTCATCCAATTATTCATGGTGGTATCTTAGCCATAAGAGATAACAAAGAGCATATGGATACTTTAAAGGAAAGAGGTATAAATACTATTGATATGGTAGTTGTTAATCTTTATCCATTTTTTGAGAAAGTTAAAGAAGATTTATCCTTTGAAGAAAAGGTTGAGTTTATAGATATAGGTGGTCCTACAATGCTTAGAGCTGCTGCTAAAAACTTTAAAGATGTTGTGGTTTTAAGTAATGTTTCAGATTATGAAAGAGTAATAAATGAAATAAAAGAAAGCAAAGATGTATCATTTAAAACAAGAAAAGTATTAGCAGGAAAAGTATTTAATCTTATGAGTGCTTACGATGGAGCAATATCAAACTTTTTACTACAAGATGAAGAGGAATACCCAGAATATTTATCTGTATCTTATAAAAAGTTACAATCCTTAAGATATGGTGAAAACCCTCATCAAAGTGCAGCTTATTACGGTTCTTGTGAAGCTAAAGGGTCTATGAATAGCTTTGAAGTTTTAAATGGTAAAGAATTATCTTATAACAATATAAAAGACGTAGATATAGCTTGGAAAGTTGCTTGTGAATTTGAAGAAGATATAGCATGTTGTGCTTTAAAACATAATACTCCTTGCGGTGTTGCTATAGGAGAGACTGTTTTAGATGCTTATAAAAAAGCTTATGAATGTGATAGTATATCAATTTTTGGTGGAATAGTTGCAATAAATAGACCTATTGATGAAGATACTGCTAAGGAAATGAGCAAAATATTCTTAGAAGTTATAATAGCACCAGATTATACAGAAAAAGCTTTAGAAATTTTAAGGTCTAAAAAGAACTTAAGAGTTTTAAAATGTGCTGTTAGACCGACAAATAAAAATTATATGGTTTCAGTAGATGGAGGAATCTTAGTTCAAGAAGAAGATAAAACTCTTATTGATGAATTAAATGTTGTAACTAAGAAAAAGCCTACAGATAAAGAAATGAAAGATATGCTATTTGCAATGAAAGTTGTAAAATATGTAAAATCAAATGCTATAGTTGTTGCTAAAGATAACATGGCAGTTGGAATAGGTGGAGGACAAGTTAACAGAATATGGGCAGCTTGTGAAGCATTAGAGAGAGGAAAAGGTGCTACAGTTTTAGCATCAGATGCTTTCTTCCCATTTGGAGATGTTGTAGAAGAATGTGCAAAATATGATATAAAAGCAATAATTCAACCCGGTGGATCTATTCGTGACAATGAATCCATACAAGAGTGTGATAAACATGATATAGCAATGGTTATGACAGGAATTAGGCACTTTAAACATTAATATAGAGATTTAAATATAAATAGAAATTTTAAGGCGGTTAGATTCTTTTAACCGCTTTAGGTATATTATATATAAGAAAAGGAGAAGTAGCTTTGAAGATATTATTAATAGGTTCAGGTGGAAGAGAACATTCTATAGCTAAAAAACTTAAGGAAAACAAGAGAGTTGAGAAAATATTTTGCGCACCTGGAAATGGTGGAACAGCCTTAGAAGAGAAATGTGAAAACATAGATTTTTCAGTTAATGATATAGAAGGATTATTAAACTTTGCAAAGGTAAATAACGTAGAACTAACGGTAGTTGGGCCAGAAGGTCCTTTAATAAATGGAATAGTAGATAGATTTACTGAAGAGGGCTTAAAGATATTTGGACCTAAAAGTCAAGGCGCTATGCTTGAGGGAAGTAAATGTTTTTCTAAAGACTTTATGAAAAAATATGGAGTTAAAACTGCTAAATATGAAAACTTTACTGATTATGATAAAGCTTTAGAATATTTAAAAGAGCAAGAATTTCCAATAGTTATAAAGGCTGATGGATTAGCACTTGGTAAAGGTGTTTATATCTGCGAAAACTTAGAACAATGTGAAGAGGCACTAAAGGATATAATGGTTAATGATATATTCAAAGGTGCAGGAAAAAGTATTGTAATTGAAGAGTTTTTACAAGGAGTAGAGGCATCTATTTTATCTATAACAGATGGAAAAGTAATAAAACCATTTATTTCAGCTAAGGACCATAAACAAGTATTTGATGGTGGAAAAGGACCAAATACAGGTGGTATGGGAGTAATAGCACCAAATCCTTATGTAACAGATGAAGTTTTAAAAGAGTTTGAAGAAACAATAATGAATCAAACACTTTTAGGGATTAGAGAAGAAGGATTTGATTTTAAAGGAATTATATTCTTTGGGATAATGATAACTAAAAAGGGAACATATCTTCTAGAGTATAATGTAAGGCTTGGTGACCCTGAAACACAATCAGTTTTATCTCTTATGGAAAGTGACTTTTTAGAACTTTTAGAAAGCAGTTTAAATGGCACTTTAAATGATTTTAATCTTTCTTGGAAAAAAGGTTATTTATGTAATGTAGTTTTAACATCTAAGGGATACCCAGGGGTTTATGAAAAGGGATATGAAATAACTATAGGTTCTAATGTGAAAGATAAGGTTATAATAGCAGGAGCTACTTTAAAAAATGATGTTTTAGTAACATCAGGAGGTAGGGTATTATCTTTATTAGGTTATGGAGTAGATAAGTATGAAGCTATAAAAAGTGCTTACGATTTATTAGATAGAGTGAATTTTTACGGAAAGTATTGTAGATTTGATATAGGAAAGTAAAATATTTAGAGGTTATGATAAATTTAGAATAGTAAAAAAATTATAAAATACTTTTTAAATTTTTAATTTATACATGTTCAAGTAATTTATATAACCTCTTATTAAATAATAAAGATTATCAATTAATATGTACAAGAATTATAAAAAGTGATATAATGATTTAAAATAATTTTAACTTAGGAGGAAGTACACTATGAAAAGATTTGGGGTAAATAGTTTCGCATCTGATACTGTACCAGAAACTATTTTAGAAATGGAAGAAAGACATAAAAATAGAGTAGAGATAGATAATGATAAAGAGCTTATAGAAAATATACTTGATATAATGTTAGATACATATATGAAAAGATTTGATGAGAGAAGAGCAGAAGTTATGGCTCATTATAAGGTTATACTTATGCACTTTAAAGAAGATGTTAGATTTTCTGATAATGATATAGATATAAAATTAGCAATTAAGAAATTTGAAAAATCTTTAAGAAGACAAATAAAGGTTACTGATAAAGATTTAAAATGGTCAGGTATTGATGAAATAGTATCTAAAATAACTAAAGAATTTCATGAAACAGATATTATGAAAGATGAGCTTTATATAAAAGTAGTAGAAAGATATGATTATTTTAAAGATACAATTATAGAAAATAGAGAAAGAGTCCTAAGTAATTTAGAAAAAGAATCTAAGAAACTTTTTGCAACTGAAAATGGAAAAATATTTAAAGATGAGATAAATGAAGCTTACAATATGTGTAGAAGTATATTGTTAGATGATAAAATATTTAAAGTAGAATAAAAATTTAGCTGTATCAACAAAGATACAGCTAAATTTTTATTCTTTATTATTAGAAGCAGGGTCGTTTTTTATATGTCTTAAACATGCTGGTAAAACATTGGTTTTTGAATGTGCTTCAACGCACTTACAACAGATTCCTCTATTCTCACATTTTAGATTTTTACATGGACATGGAAAAGTATTATCACAATTCATTCTTTAATCTCCTAAATATATATTTTGATAGATATTATATAATAATATCTAATAAGCTGATAAAGTTCAGTGATAGTAGTCACGTAAGGTTAAAATTTAATGTATATATAGTTTTAGTCATTTTTAATCTTATTCCAGTAGACCTTTAATGCTTTTTCATATTTATTATCTCCAGGGATATAATAAACACTATCTTTTAAATTTTCTGGCATATATTCTTGATTTACATAATTATTGGGATAGTCATGGGGATACTTGTACCCTTTAACACCAAGCTTCTTAGCTCCTTCATAGTGACAGTCTTTTAAGTGATTTAAAACAGGTCCGATATCTTTTTTTTCAATATCATCAATAGCTTTAGAAATTGCAGTATATGCACTGTTAGATTTTGGACTTGTACTAAGGAGTATAACTGCATGAGATAGTATTATTTTAGCCTCTGGCATACCCACAATTTTAGCAGACTGTATAAGAGAAAAAAATGAAGAGTACATATTTCCCATAGCAAGTCCACAATCCTCAGAGGCAATAACTAAAAGTCTTCTTATCACATCATTAAAATGCCCAGTTTTTAATAAAACTCCTAGGGCTAAAATAGAGGCATCAGGATCGCTTCCCCTTATAGATTTTTGAAGCATACTTAAGTAATCATAATACTTTGATCCATCCATAAAAAAGCTTTCAGTATTTAGTTCTAAAACAGAATCTAAATTTATGTGAACGCTGTGCTTTAGATTAGATTTAATTAAAATATCTAAAATATTAATAGCTTTTCT
Source organism: uncultured Sarcina sp. (assembly GCA_963559995.1). GTDB lineage: Bacteria > Bacillota > Clostridia > Clostridiales > Clostridiaceae > Sarcina. The sequence goes on along the minus strand of CAUWNL010000050.1, from coordinate 4,792 downwards.
TAAGTCACCTTTTGCCATAGTAGAAATTCTTTTAAGGGCATCTATGTCATAAGTTATATTTAAGCTATCTTCATCATTTAAAATATTTATGGCATTTTCTAATCCAAAATAAATATCTTGTGTATTTAGAGGTTTAAATTCAAATATTAAGCACCTACTAATTATTGCGCTATATACAGAAAAGTAAGGATTTTCTGTTGTACTTGCAATTAAGGTTATTTTTCCATTTTCTAAATAACTTAAAAGGCTTTGCTGTTGACGTTTATTAAAGTTTTGGATTTCATCTAGATATAAGACAACTCCTTTATAGCCATAAAGACTGTCTAAACTCTTTGTAATATCTTCAATATCTTTTAAAGATGCTGTAGTTGCATTTAATTTAAAAAGTTTTTTATCTGTTTGATTTGCTATTATATTGGATATTGTAGTTTTACCAACTCCAGAAGGACCAAAAAATATCATATTAGGTATTTCCTTTTTTTTGATAATACGTCTTAAGATTTTATTAGGTCCTATTAAATGTTTTTGACCTACTATATTATCTAAAGTTGTAGGTCTTAATCTATCAGCTAATGGTCTCATTTATTTACCTCGTTTTATCTTTAATTTATATAAATTATAAATATTAAATAAAAAAAATTCAATGAGCTACAGTAATTCTTTTATAGGGTATAATAAAATAGAAAATACAAATTTATTTAAGTAATCATAGTTTTGGAAAAAGTTTAATTATATCTAAAGGAAGTGTATTATATGAAAAATTTAGATTTATTTATTAAGTATATTTGTGGAGAATTTAATAATAAGGAACAAATAGATAAAGAAAAGAAGAGTGGAAAAATAATTCATCCTGAAGCAGTTCATATCAATAATGTATGTAATGATAGGATACTAAATTTACCTAAGGATTTTCATGGATATTTTGTTTTAGAAGAGAGTTATTACACCAAAGAGAGTTTTAAAAATAGCTTACCACATCTTTTCTTATTTAGAGAAAATGAAGAGGGAAAGGTTGTATTAACTTCTTACGAAATTCCTAAAAATATAAAAAAAGAGGAGTTTAGATACGACAATAATAATTTAATTATGGATTATAATGATTTAGAAGTATCTAAAAAATTTAATCCTCTTATATATAATTATAATGATAATACTTTTTTAGGGGAAAGTTTAAGCTACTTTTCACCTACTTTAAAGTTTTATTTAAAAGAAAGTTTAACTGAGAATAAAATTTTAGTAAGTGAAAATTTTTATAAGGATAATATAAGAATATTTGGCTTTGATGAGCCAATAATTTATATAAGAAAATGGTAAATAACAATGTAATGAACTAAATAGTATAAAAGTTTTAAAATATTAAATGATGAAATATTTATTATTATTTAATATTGACAAGCTATCTATTTTTAAATGTAATTTATATTATTAATCGGGATGTGGTATAGGTAAAAGTGCTTGTGACTTAGGACCATGAGGTTCAGTACTTGCCATTCCCACCAAAATATAAAAATATCTGATATAAATATTTTAGAAGGGTAAAGGTTCTTCTATAAAAAGAGCAATTTTTTTTGTTTTAACAAATATTTATTTTAAGGTATAATTATTATTGAAGATTTTTAAATATTATAAATTAATCATTTATATAATTATTATAGTGGATATTATAAGGAGAAAAACATATGGAAAATAAAATACCAAAAGAGCATATAGAGAGAATTACTAAAGCGTCTACTTACTTCATGTTTAGAAATGGTCCTATAAAGGAACTTTTAGCTAATAAAAAAGTGTCAGAAGAAGATGTTAAAAACATTCAAATATATATGGAGAATCATTTAGCATATCTTTATACTGTACTTTTAGAGGAAAATAACCTCCAAAAATTTGATTTGATAGTACAAACAATGAGTAAGTTTTATGTAAATGACGATTTCAAGGTAACATTAGATGATGGTGGCTTTGATAACTTTTATAGCAAACTTTTCCCAAGCAAAAAATAGTTTTAAATAAAAGATTGTAGTTAAAAGTTATATATTATAAATTCTTTTAACTACAACTCTAAGTAGTATATTTTAAATGATACAGTTCAAATAATATATGCTTTAATTTTGCTTATTTATGAGTAGTGTTCATTAAAGTGTGTTTGAATATAGAACTTGTCCTTCTTTAATAGTTTCTAATACTTTAATGCCCTTTATATCTATAGGACTAACATCTAATGGATTTTTATCTAAAATTATAAGATCAGCAAGTTTCCCCTCACTAATGGACCCCTTTGTATCTTCTTCAAAATATTGAAAGGCAGCATTTATAGTTACTGCTTTTAAAGCATCTAAAACAGAAATCCTCTCATTTTCACCAAGTGAAACCCCATTTTTTGTGATTCTATTTACTGCACACCAAACAGTTTCTAACATATTAGGAATAATAACTGGAGTATCTTGATGAAAGGTAAATCTTAAGTCCTTTTCTAAAGTTGTTTTACTAGGGCTTATTCTAAAGGCTCTTTCTTTTCCAAGGTTTTCAATATGAGTATCACCCCAATAATAAGTATGGGCTACAAAATAAGAAGGCATAATATTAAATTTTTTCATTTTATCTATTTGATCATATCTAACGGTTTGTGCATGAATCATAACTGGCCTAATGTCGTTATATTTTTCTAAAGATACATGGTTAAAAGCTTTTATAAGTTGATCTGCCGCAGCATCTCCATTACAATGGGCTAAAAGTTGTAAATCCTCTTTAAGGGAAGTTTCAACGTGTTTTAAAACATTATAGTCTTTATAGATAGGATATCCTAAATAGTCACCAGAGTTTTCATAGGGTTTTGTAAGCCAAGCAGTTTTTCCTTGAGGGGAGCCATCTAAAAATATTTTATATCCTCCAAGTTTAAACCTATTTATATAGTTCTTTTTATAGTCTTTATTATTATCCATTAAAAATTTACTCTTTTCTAAATCAACATAACCTATAACGTCAAGTTTAAGTGATTTTGTATCTGATGCATGTTTAAGAATTTTAAACTCTTCTTCTTTTACAAAACCATCTTGACAAGTTGTTATACCATAACTTAAATAGATTTCTTGTGCCTTTTTTAAAAAGGCAAGGCTACATTTTATATTAGGTTTAGGAATATTTTTAGAACAAGACATAAATGCATTTTCTTCTAAATATCCATTAGGTTCTAGAGAATTTTTAATTCGTCCTATATAGCCGCCTTCAATGTCTTTACTTTCACATGTTATATTAAGCTTTTTTAAAGCTAAAGAGTTTAAAACTCCTATATGACCTGATGTATGAACTATTAAAATAGGATTATTACTTGAGGCCATATCTAAAATATCCTTTGTTGGATGTATTTTATTTGGTAAATCATTATGGTCATAACCAAAGCCAAGTATCCATTCATCTTTTTCTAAGTTATGTTTTTCTTTAAAATCTTTCAATCTATTTATAATATCATTAAAGGATTTAACAGCATTTAAAGGTACTAAGTTTAAGGTTGAAGCAAGGGCTGTAATATGGCTATGGGAATCTATAAATGATGGCATTAAAGTTTTATTTTTTAAGTTTATAACCTTTGTATTGGAATCTTTTAAATTAAAAATATAATTTTTTGTGCCAACATTTTTTATTGTACCATTTTCAACTAAAATAGCTTCTGGAAACATATAATTTTCATCCATAGTTATTATAGGACCATTGTAATAAATTTGTTTTGACATAATATTCTCCCCTTTTAGTATAAATATTTAAAAATTAAAATACATTTTAAAAATGTGCATTAGATTAACACAATATTTGTATTGTTAAATATAATATAACATAGATTAATAAATATTTGGAGGTATTTATATGAAAATAAGTGGAGATGCTGGACATAATTGTTATCCTGATACTGGTTCTATTGGATATAGAAAAGAAGATGATTTAACTAAGGAAGTTTGGACATTAGTACAATCTAAATTAAATGTTATTGGAATTGAAACTATAGATTGTACTCCTTATAATATGACATTTTCATCTGTAACTCAGTCTCTAGCATATAGGGTAAATAAGGCTAATACAAGTAATTCCAATTTGCACTTATGTATTCATTTTAATGCTGGAGGGGGCAATGGCGTGGAATGTTATATAGTAGGTAAAGGAGGAAAAGCTGAAACCTATGCTAAAAGCATTTGTAGTGAAATTGCTTCATTAGGCTTTATAAATAGAGGAGTAAAGGTTGCAAATTTTTATGTTCCTAGATATACAAATATGAGTTGTGTTCTTATAGAATGTGCTTTTGTTGATTCTAAATCAGATATGAATAGATATAATGGAGAAAAAATGGCAAATGCTATAGTGAAAGCTATAACAGGAAAAGATGTAAATAACAGTAATGATGATAACGAAAATATAAATAATGATGATAGTATGAAGGATTTATTAACTAATGCAGTTATTGCAAATGATTTGTTGTATATAAGGGATTCAAATGGCAGTATATTAAATGGCAGAGTTGAAATAGGTACAAAGATCAAAGTTTTAAATGTCTTTTATAGCAGACAATTAGCATTAATAGAATATGTTTTAGACAATATAGTAAGCAAGGTTTATGTAACAAATGCAACTAATTGTATAGTATATGATTATGCAAAACAATGGGCAAATGGTTCAACTATTGAAATAATTTATGAAACACCAAGTTGTACAAATTCTATTGGGAGCATAAATTCTTATGAAAGAGCAACCCCAATTTATAGAGAAGATGGTGTTTTACACGTAGTATATGATACTGATAAAGGAAAAG
>CAUWNL010000049.1:0-19506 GCA_963559995.1 uncultured Sarcina sp. | reverse complement strand
ATAGGGGTATCGTCAGGAAAATGCGGATTTACAACGTTAAGAGTATTTTCCTGACGCTACCCCTTATAGAAATAAAAAATTTTGAACATAAATTAAAAGCAGAGTTACAAGACTGAGAAATTATTTTTTTCTACATTTTTCTGTAATTCTACTTTTATTTTAATACTTATGTGTATTATTAAAGTTTTTATGTATTAAAGATTATTCTATTATTTCACTCAGTATATTAACTGTAGTATTATCTTCAATTGCACTGATTTTAAACGTTGTAAAGCAGTCATTATATCCTTTTCTGGATAATCATCAATTTTCATTTCTATCCTTATGTCTGTTCTTAGTTTTTTCATATTTAATTTTTCCCCTTTTTGATTATATTTTTTTGATTTGCTATAAAGAACATCATAATATTTCTCTAAACCATATTCTTTATAAAGTTGTTTAATGTAGTTCATATCACCTAACCTTTCCTCTCTCCTTACCATTATATTATATAATAAATTTAATTTTTTGTCAATATAAAAAAAGTAGAGGAGATAAAACCTCTACTAAACATTTTTTTTGTAAAAGCTGACAGTAAATTTTTTTATAATATTTCTAATACTTTCACTGTTTATTAATTTATTAAGAGCATAATTAGTAATAAATATATCTTCCTTATTTATATCTTTTATTTTATTTTTTAAATATATATCATATAAATTCTTAGAAAAAATATGACCAGTGCCTATTTCTCTACTAATTATCACCTTATTATCTGCACTATTGATTAATATTAAATTAAAGCGATAGCCTTTATCTTCTATCAATGGTTCTTCTAATTTAAAAGAAGAAGTAGCTAAATTGAAATTGCAATTTACTATCCTTTGTTCAATAAAATTTTCTATAGATATAGAAAAGCTTAGACCATCATATTTTGTTTTTAATAGTTTTTTGTTATATACTTGTATACCTAATTCAATATTTCCATAACAAAATGCTTCAATTTGATTTTTAGATAATATAGTAGTTTTAATAACTAAATTAATAGTATTTTTTTGAGCTAAGAAAATCGAAATTCCCTCTTGAAAAGTTAATGGCGAAATTTCACCAGATATAAAATTTAAATATTTCATTATTATAGACACTCCTTATTTAAATTAAGACAAATTTTACCATAAATTTGTGATAAAATAATGGCAATTTTATCTATATTTTATTTTTTGCATAGAAAAAAGTAAAATATTAAGTGTTTTCTATGTATATTTTATTCTTAATAATGAAAAAAATCATATATTTTATTAATTAATGTATCATTTACGATATACTCGTAAATGATACATTAATATTGAAAATAAATACCTGTTTAATCTAACTCTATATTTAATTAACTTTTTGTTAATTTTATTTTAACTTTTTGTTAATTATTTTTACTTTTTATTACATTTTATTACTAAATTTGATATTATAATTGTGACCAATAATTTTGGGACTGTTGAAAATCTGTAAAACAATTTTGTATATCCGAATTTAAATTTTTATCTAAAATATCCAAATTTGTTTTTTCGCTTTCACTTAAATATGGGCTCGCTTCCATACCCTTAACTTGATTTTTCATTCCTTGAAACTGACCTAATAAATTTAATATTTGTTGAGGTGCTTTAGCATCTGTGTCATAAAGTTGATAAGTTTCATTTAATTGTTGTTTTGCTTGAGTTTCTTGAGTGTTTATATACTCTATTTGAGAATTAATTCGATTTCTTTGATTAGGTACAGTATATATAGCTGAATAAAATACTAAACACAAAAAGATAATACCTATTACTGCGAGTACTCCTTCTACAATTTTAAATATCTTATTTTTTGTAAGTGTTTTAAATTTTACTGTCTTTGAATCACTCATCTTTCATTCATCTCCTCTACAAATATTATTTTATAATAAGTTTAATATTTTGTCAATATAATTAATTTAAAATATTAAATTTTATTTGGTTTTCTTTCATACTTTCTTTAATATTTATTATCCTTTGATTTTTAGAACCTCTAAACCTCAATTTAAGGTCTTTTAATTCTAATATAAATCTTCCATCTATTAATATATCACATAAAGAGAGTAACTTTAATTTATTTTTATCTTTTATTATTTGTTCATAAGTATATCCACTCCATATCCATACATCTTTGTTTGAGCATTTTTTCTTGAATTCAGTGATAAAATCTACTAGCTCAAGATTGTCAAAGGGTTCACCCCCTAATAGGGATAGTCCTTGTATAAACTTATTATTTTTTATATAACTAATTATTTCTTCAGCTACTTCCTTAGTGAATTCAAATCCAGTTTCATGTTCCCAAATACTTTTATTCCAACACCCTTTGCAATGATGAGAACAGCCTGTAACAAACAAGCTAGTTCTCACTCCTTTACCATTTACAAAGTCACATTTATTCCACTTTGCATAATTCATTTTAAAATCTTCTTTCTACATATGTTTTACTCTTGCTTGTTCTTCTAATAATCTACCTTTAATTATCTTTCTTTCAATAGGATTTCCTAAATAACCACATGTTCTTCTAGTACAATTAGTTGTATGAGGATTATGATTACCACATTGAGGGCATTGGAATCCTTCATCTGTTGGCTCAAATTCTCCTTCATATTCACATTCAAAACATTTATCTATAGGTGTATTAGTACCAAAGTAACCTATTCTATCATAAGCATAATCCCATATAGCTTCCAATCCTTCTATATTATTAATTAGACTAGGAAATTCACAATAATGAATAAATCCACCTTTAGAATAATAAGGATAATCTTTTTCAAAATCTATTTTTTCAAATGGTGTTGGATTTTTTCTAACATCATAATGGAAACTATTAGTGTAATATCCCTTATCAGTGATATCTTTTATTTCTCCAAAATCAGCTTTATCTTTAGTACAGAAAGTATGAGTTAATGATTCAGCAGGAGTGCCATATAAACTAAAAGCATAACCAGTATTTTCTTTCCATTCATCACAAGCTTCTTTCATTACTTTTAACACATTTAGAGTAAATCCTTTAGCTACTTTATTATTTTCCCATTCTGAACCATAGAAAACAGTAGCAACTTCATATAAACCTATATATCCTAAACTTACTGTAGCTCTACCATCTTTAAATATACTCATTACATCTTCATCTGGGTTTAATCTTCTTCCTGTGGCTCCATATTGATATAAAATAGGTGCATTTTCAACTCTAGCATTAGAAATTGCATTAATTCTAACCATTAAAGCTTTTCTACATAATTCTAATCTTTTATTTAAAATATCATAGAATTTTTCTTTATCTCCATTACTTTCAATGGCTATTCGAGGTAAATTTATAGTTACAACACCTAAATTATTTCTACCATCTGTTTCGTATTCTCCATTATCCATTTTATAACTTGAAAGGAAACTCCTACATCCCCAATATGTTCAATAAGGTTCGCTACTTCCTTACCAGTTCGCTTATGAACTTCTATACTTCACAGCATAGTTCAGACTATATCTTCATCTCAACAATTAATTGAGAGCTTACCATTTCCATTTAAGGGAATTTCACCCACTCCAATAGCTTGAGCCGTACTCCTTTTGTTGTATTTCAACAACCAGAGGGATAGTCGTTAGACATTTATACAAAACTTAAATTTAACTATATTTTATATACTTTATAATTTTTATTAAAGAAATTACCTGATGTCCCTTAATAGGTTTCCACAAAATCATCATCTCCTAATCTTTAGTAGTTATGATAATTAAATATAAGTTTTGTAATTTAGTACGGGATTTTCTCTATTTATAGAGATGTTCCCCGTTTAGGTAAGGATTTTTCATTAATCTTCACAGATTAAGCCAACAAGCACTTCATTGGGCTCTTAAAGTCCCCTGTTATTTCTACTATTTTGTCATAAGATAGTATATCTGGGTACATTCTTTTACTTGCACATTGTAAAGCTAATTTTTTAATATCGTAGTTAATATCGTTAGGCTCTAAATTTACACCTCTTTTAAGAGTAAATACTAATTTAGGAAATATAGCAGTTTTTCTTTTCTTACCTAAACCTTTTATTCTTGTTTTTAAAATAGCTTTTTGTATTTCTCTTTCAAACCAATTAGTACCTAAACCGAAATTCAAAGTAAAGAAAGGTGTTTGCCCATTACTAGAGAATAAAGTGTTTATTTCATACTCTAAGCTTTTCATAGCTCTATAAATAGAAGCACTAGTTTGTTGTCTAGCATAACTCTCCATATGTGTTTTTTTATTTTTAACTTCTATATCTTCAAATATTTCTTTAGCTATTTTTAAATGTGCTTCATAAGTCTTTTTAGCATATCTCCCCAACACTTCATCTGCTCTGTTAAAACTTGTTCCACCATAGATATTAGAAGCTACATTTGCAACTATTTGTGATACTAAAGCTGTTGCTGTTTCTATACTTTGAGGTTCTCCAACATCTGCATTACCTATCGTAAACCCATTAGCTAACATACCCCTAAAATCTATTAATTGACAATTATACATTGATGTAAATGGACTATAATCTAAATCATGGAAATATATTTCACCTTTTTCATGTGCTTTAGCAATATCCTCTGGTATTAAATTTCTTAAAGCATAATCTTTAGCTAATATACCTGCGACTAAATCTCTTTGAGTATTGAACTTTTTACCATCTTTATTAGCATTAGATACTGATTCATCAGCTTTCATTTCCACTAAATCTTGTATCTTCTTATCTAAAGAATTGACTTTATTTCTTTGTTCAGCTCTTTCATATCTATAAGTAATAAAGTTTTTAGCAATATCATATTTACTTTTTTTCATTAGTTCTTCTTCTATCATATCTTGGATATCTTCAATATAAATAGTTTCATCTTGGTTTATAAGCCCTTTACTTGTTAACATAACAATACTTGCATCTGCTATATTTTCTGCACACTTTTCACCTTCAAAATCAAGTTCTTTAATATTTTTTATTGCTCCTATTATTGCTCTTTTTATTTTATCCTTATTGAATATTTCTTGTTTTCCATCTCTTTTTATTACTTTTAACATATGTATTTCCTACCTTTCAATGTTATCTAAGTGTAATTAAACACCTAGAATTGATTATTTATATAATTTTTATTATTTTACTTATATAATTCTTTCTTTTTAAAAGTATGTGTTTTAGTTACTAAATGGCATGGTCTACTTTCATAACAAACTCCTTGTTTTACACATTTGGAAACAAATAACTTATCACTTAACCATTTCCATTCAGTATCTAAATTTACTAAAGTTCTTTTCATTTCTCTAGCTAACATAGTAAATTCTTTCAATGCTCTAAAACATAGTCTTTGATTAAATAAATTTTCTAACATTCTAACATTGCATTTTATAACTATAGTTGTTCCTCCTGCTAGTGGAATAAGATAACCTGTTGTATCATTATTACAACCTAATTCTTTAAGTTCTCTATAATATTCTCTTGCCGATTCCATAGCTTCTATATATTTTTGCTGTTGTTTTTCATTTAAACCATCTGGAATGAAATAAGCAAAATTTGAATAGTTTATGTAACGAGTTGAAGCTTGAACTCTAGTAGGGCTACCTCCTATATGTGTATAAAGTTCCCTTCCTAGTCTACAACTTATGTTACTTATAACCATAGTTACTGTAGCGAACTCCATATTCCTACCATGTCCTGCTCTTATGCACTCTTTTGCTATTCTACTAGCATGCCCTTCATCTTTTAACTTAGTATCATAACAATAAGAAGCATTTGTTCCTATTTGAGTTAATGGATGCTTTGTATACTCTAATATTTTTATCTCTGGTCTCATTAATTTCATTAATATTTTCTCCTTTTTTTATTTGTGTATTTTTAATTTTTTGTTTATTAATTATATAATAATATAGTTGTTACTAATGTTCCTAATATAATACCTAAAAGTATTTTACGTTCACCATCTTCTTCCCAAATTAATAAATTAAAGTTGATAATATAAGCAATAAACAATAAAACTATTATTATATTACTCATATTTATCTCCTTGGGTGATTAAATTTCTTAAACGATTTAAATGTCTAATAACTAAATCTAAACTTTCTACATTATCAAAATGTATTATAGACTTAGCTTCTATTGTTAAATCTGAATTTTCTATCTTATATCTTATTTCATGTTTTTTATCTACTGGTGTAAAGCATAATACTGCTTTAGGTTTCTTTTTTCCATGAATAAAAGATGTTACACATATATCTTTTTCTCCTAAATTTACTATTAATTGTTCATTTGTGCTATAGCCGATTGCCATAAATAATTCCTCCTTTTATTTAATTAAAACTCTGATTTTAATTAAAGTTTTTTGGTTTTATAAACTTTACATATATTATTATATTATAAGTTTATTTTTTTGTCAATGAGTTATAAATAAAAATATAAAACTTCACAATACTATGAAGTTTTATTATTCTTTAATAAATATAGAAAATATCTTATTAATTATTTATTTTATTATAGTGAACACTAACACTTAATAAATAAGGATTTTATAAGAGTAGCTCCTATCTCATGTGGGTTATAATTAACAATTGAACTAATAAAATAAGCTACTACTCCTATTGATACAATAAAGACTATAAACATTATCACAGTTAATAAACAACCGTTGCTTTTCTTTTCCTTCATTTTTAAAACACTCTCCTCATTTATATTGTTTTTTATTTTTTGTTAAATGATAATTAAGTATTTTAATTAAATTGTAATATAACTGCATTAGTAAGTAATGACCTTATAGCAGTATAATCATCATATGCAAAAGATAAATAGTTATAACTATATTTTTCTTGTAGAGTTAACCAATTTTGAATAACTGTATTAATGCCAATATTAAAATAAGTAGTATTTTCTGTTATAGTTGAATTTGGGGGTTGAAATTCTGCAATACTATACAATACTTTATTGTTTGTTTTTGCGTAATTAACTATACTATCCATTGCTGTTTCATAAGTATTTCTATTATAATTCATAACCATAACTTCATCACAATTATCTATAACTTCTTGATAGAAATTTACTTTATCTACTGTAGTTATCCAATAAGGTAATACTAAAGCCATATTTATATTATTACTTTTAGCATAAGTGTATACTGTTTTTATCATAGCTAAATAATCATTTTCCCATCCTGTTGTCTTAACATCCCAAGCTTCTATATCAAAAACTATTTTATTAATAGGGCAAGAAGCCCCCACACCTTTATTAAATGTTATTAAAGCATCTATTTGTGTTTTTGGTTGTGTAGAATCATTATACCAACTAGGGTCTCCAACTAGTTGACTTATAGATATAGTATTACTTGTTTTACTTTGTAAAATTTGTATAGCAATAACTAATTCTGAATTTAAATTAAGTACTGGTATTTCTTGATAGACTTCATTTAGATTTAATACATTGCATACATTAGCTAAACCTATTGTGTCTGCTAATAAATCTTGTATAAACCAACTATATATTCCTCTTTTATATCCTAATTTACTCATATCTACTCACTTTCTTAACTATTATTAAATTTCTATTTTCATTTTTCTTCAATTTTTATCTCTCCTTAATTTATTAATATAATAATATTAGTTTAATTTTTTGTCAATTAACTTTTTATTCTTTTATAAATAAAGCACCATATAATATTATTAAAAAAATAAATAATAAGATAACCATTCTCATTCCCCCTTATTACCTTTAGAATAATAAGCTTACTTGTTCAACTATTGTTTCTTTTTTAGTTTCTTTTTCTTTTTGTAAATCAGTAGTATTCATATAAACCTCATCTTCAATTTTTTTTAATTTATTCCTATCTACTAATTCTTTCATAAAATCAGATAAGGGTATATCTTTATTTTTATAAATCATAGGGTAAGTAATATATAGCTTATCTTCTGCTCGGGTGATACTAACATAGCATAACCTCCTTTCTTCATTATATCTATGAATATCATCTAAACTTTTTTTATAGGGCATCAACCCTTGAGATACTCCAACACAAAAAGTAACTTTAAACTCCATACCCTTAGACTTATGGCAAGTCATTAATTTAACTCTATTCCCTCTATTTGTAGAACTTTTTGCTTCCATTATACCTTTAACACAATAGTTTACAAACCTTTCTACACTTTTAAATCTTTCCCCCAACTGAATAAAACTTTCTAATGTATCTATTATAGAACTATCTTCACCGTTAGTTTTTTCTTTATAATATTGATATAGATTAGTAGAATATAATACTTCTTCTACCATTCTACTAACATCATATCTATATAAAATAGCTAATTTTGTTATATGTTCTATTTTTTTATATAAATCTTTACTTTCATTAATCCATCTTGTACTTTCTCTTACTATTGGACAAGTTTTTAAAGCTTGAAATAAGCTTATTTTTCTATTGTAAGCATAAGTGCTTAGGCTATCTATAAATTCCTTACTAAATCCTCTATATGGAGTATTATATACTTGTCTAAAAGCCATATCATTTTTATTATCTAAAGCTAATTGTAAATAAGCTACTACTAATTGTATTTCTTTTCTTTCAAAAAATTCATTAGTAGTAAAAACAGTAAAAGGAATATCATATTTTCTAAATACAAGTTCAAAAGGCACAGATTGAGTATTTACTCTATATAAAACTGTCATATCTTTATATTTAACGCCCCTTTCTTTTAACTTAATAATTTCGTTTGCTACAAAATCAGCTTCGCAATATTCATCTAAACAAGCTTTAAATATAGGTTTAACTCCTTTTTCTCTATGTGCAACTGCATTACCTTGCATAAACTTATGTTTATTGTAATTAGTTAATCTATTACCTAATTCCACTATAGATTCTGTACTTCTATAATTCTTAGTTAAATAAATTACTCTACTATTAGTCCATTCTTTCTCAAAGCTCAATAGTCTTTCTACTTTAGCATTAGCAAAGCCATAAATAGCTTGACGAACATCTCCTACCATAAATACGTTATTATGTTTTTCAGCTAATAGTTTTATAATATCTAATAAAGCTTCAGAGCTATCTTGTGCCTCATCAATACAAATTTGTTCAAATTTAAGAGAATAAGTAGTTCTTATTTCTTTTTTGCTCTCTAATAAATCATAAGTTTTTAATATCATATCTCCAAAATCAAGTAAGTTCTCTCTTTTCTTTAAATTTTCATATTCTCTATATAACTCTATGTATTCTTCTAATTTTGGATAATCTTCTGTACTATAAAACTCATAAAAATTACTAGTCCAACCCCTTAAAGCTGTTTTTTGAATACCTATCCAAGCTAATAATTCTTCCTTATTTATCTTATATATCTTTAAGTTATCCATAGCTTTACTTATTATTTGCTCTTGCTTCCAAGCAGTCATAATAGTAGTATCACTACTAAGAGTTTTAGTTTCTTTTAATATTCTTAAACAAATACTATGGAAAGTTCCTATATAAAGTTTTTTTGCCCTATCTTCACCAACTAAAGGTTTTAATCTTTTTACCATGTTTTCTTTAGCTTCTTTAGTGAATGTAACAACTAGAATATTTTCTGGGTTTACTCCATCTTCTATTATAAGTTTAGCTAATCTTACACTTAATACTTCAGTTTTACCGCTACCTGCTCCTGCTATTACTAAGCAAGGGTTATCTATGTGATTAACTGCTTCTAATTGTTCTTTATTTAGTTTATTTATTCTCTTTAATAATTCCTTATCCATTATGTATAACTCCTATAGATGTTTATATTTTTTCTTTTCTCAACATTACAATTATTTATATTATAATTAGAATTTTATTTTTTGTCTTATACTAATTTAAGAATAAAGAGTTAAAAGTGGCTCTCTATTCTTAAATTAAATATTATTGATATTTACATAAGTTATCCAAATTAATACTATCTACTAGTCTTGGTACTGAACCAAAACTATTTGGATAACTTGGTTGCTCATTAAATATAGGTTCAATTATTAATTTTTTAAATTCTTCAACATTATTTACATTAAATAATATTTTAACTTTATCAAAATATGATTTCCTTTCCATTTGCTTTATAAATTTTATATAATCATATCTATTATGAAAAATATAGAGCCTAGGAAACCAATTTAATTTATTATTTAAAGAAATATAATATAATATAATATCAGTTTCAACAATATCTTCTTTATATGATTTATCTCTATACTTTTCTCTTTCTATTAGTAAATCAGCTTGTAGTGAAAGTCTATTTAAACATAAAACTCGTTTTCTTTGTTCAAGACTTTCACAATAAAAATTAAATTTATTAAAGAGATTTTCTTCATCTCTATCACTATATCTCTTTTGTAAATAATAATTTGTTTGTGTAAGTCTAGCTACTATATTATATTTCTTATGTTTAAAACATATTGTATTTATCCATATAAATATTTCCCAAATTATAAATTTAAAATGGTCGCAAATAATTGTTAAATAACTTCCACTATAATTATATTCACAATAAGAATATATTCTCTCTAAAAATTCAATTATTATTTCACTAATATCGTCATCATTAGTATATGCCTTCATAATAATTTCTAAAAAATCTAAAAAGTTATCTCTTAAAGGTTTCATCTTTTCTATTTTATCAACTATAGTTTCATGAGATAAATTTTTCATTTGTTCTGGTTCAATTCTAAATGAATCTAGTTCCTCAAAGAATTTATCAAAAAAATCATTTTTATCACTTTGTATTAATGCTACTCTATTTTCCCTTAAATGAATATTCATTGTTTTAATCATAATTGGTAAATTTGCACTAATTGAAGATTCTGCTTCAAGATAAGTTGGCATTTTTCCTCTCTTAGGTTTTGGGTGTCTAGGTTTATCGTATATATCTCTTAATAATTCTTCATATCCTGCTTCATATACTGCATCAGAAGACATGTTTATTCCTATTAAACTTTTCATATATACAGGCATATAAGCATCAAATTCTCCATTTTTAGTTTGAGCTATAATAGGTATAAATTTTCTTTGGTCTATTTTTGTATACAATTCACTTGTAATTATTTGCGTTTCTGTGCCTACTCCTTTTTCTCTATTATTTGCTCTTTCACAATAACCTTCGTCACATATAATTAATACTTTGTCTAAATTTTTATCTGTAACCATTTGTTCCATGAAAACATATTTATCTTGTCCCTTTTTTAAATCCCACTTATCTATAATTACTTCTACCCCATCAGCAGTTAATTTTTCTGCTAAACTGAGTACCCATTCTTCATGCTTAGGTGTTGTCCAACTATATGAAATAAAGACTTTTTTTATTTGTTCATTTTCTTCCATAATAACCTCCTATATATATTATTTTTATATATTATACCATTATTTTAAAATATAGAAATAATATTTTTAAATTATTCCAGATGAACCAAAACCACCAGTTCTTTCTTGACTTAAAGGTGTATCATTATCTATAGTTAAGTATTTCTTAAATACTCCTTGAGCTATTCTTTCATTAGCTTCTAAAACAACTCTTTTATTTGAAGTGTTCCATAAAGGTAAACCTATATTACCATCATTTCCAGAATTACCATAATACGTAGAGTCGATAATCCCTGTACCATTTGATAATACTATTCCTTTTTTAACTCCTATAGAACTTCTTACATATAGCTCTAACACTTCATCTTTTTGCATATATGCCTTAACATCAGTAAACACTAACTTTCTTTCATTAGGTTCTAATACTACTAATTTTGGTGTTCTGAAGTCATATCCTGCACTTCCCCTATCTGCTCTAATTGGCAGTATTATTTCTTGTTCTTTATGTACTCTATGTTTATCTTTTACAACTTCAAATCCTCTAGTTTTACTTAAGCTTCAATCTTCAAAACATCTTTTTTCGCTATAATAAACACGTCCATCTGGTGTTTTTATAAGATAGTCATTTGTGTCCTCTTTTAAAACTTTATAAATTTCGTTTTTTTCTAATTTTCCAGAATGTCCTTCCCATATACATTTAACATACTTTATCATAAAATCCCTCCAATATTCTTTGTTTAATATAATCTAATCTTATATTATTTTTATTTTTTTGTCAGTATTTTTTATATAGCTTTATATATTTCTCTTTCATTTCCCAAGAAATAATTCTCCATACATTAGACAACTTCTCTACCATTTACAGCAACAAGCTCTTTCTTAGAAGCCTTCCCTGTTTTTGTTCTAACAACTTTAAATTTCTTCTTAAACTTTACACTACCATCTTTTATAGCATCACCTTTCAACCAATCATATAAACTAACATAATATACATAATCTCCCCATCTATCATCCTTTGTTCCCACAACTAAAGGTATAGTTATTATGTCTTTTATCTTACTTTTTCCTTCTTCTATTAGGAATTTTGGAGTGGGGAATTCATTTGATAAGAATTCTATGTAGTCTTCCATATTTGTCCACTCTTTTTGACCAGATATATCCCATTTAGCAGGTTCATAATAATGACAAATATCTTCTTTTGCAAATTCGTACCCACTAAAAGGACTTTCTAAAAATCTTATATTATCATGGTCTATCATTTTACAAGCAGTATATTTCTTTTTCCCATTTTCAAAATACAACTTAGGGCAGTACTTACATTCATTACACATTATTCTATTTCCATTATAACTCATTATATAACCTTTCCTTTTTTAGTTATTTGTTTAGTAGAGTAGAGGTCTGAAAACCTCTCCCGTTTTATAAACTTGTTTAAATTAAATTTTTTCACTTGTAATTATAATATGATTTTAATTTTTTGTCAATAAAAGAGGATAGTGTTTACTACTTTCTTTTATATTTTAAATCAATTTTTCTTCAAATGTGAAAAAGTTTAATTATTCATTTCCATTGTCTATTTCATCTATATTGAATAAATTTTTGAATATGTAATATAATACATCTACTACTATAGAATTACCAGCTTGTTTATATAATTGAGAATCACTACAGCCAGTGCATTTAGCTTTGTCGAAATCTTCATCGCTAAATCCCATTAGCCTCCAACATTCTTTAGGTGTGAGTTTTCTAATTTTATAATTTTGTTCACCATTTAATAATTCATTACTTGTTTCAAATCTGAATCCATTTCCTTTTAATTCTTGTTCTAAAGAATTTTTAATAAAAAATCTTTAGTTTTGTTTAAAAAATATTTACTATCAATTACACAAGGTTGTCTATACCCCCCTTGCATACTGTCTAATGTTGGTGCTAATCCAT
Organism: uncultured Sarcina sp.; assembly: GCA_963559995.1. Taxonomy (GTDB): domain Bacteria; phylum Bacillota; class Clostridia; order Clostridiales; family Clostridiaceae; genus Sarcina. The sequence continues at coordinate 6,262 of CAUWNL010000049.1, read as the reverse complement.
TTACATTGTAAACACTACCAGCTTGATGCTTTGACTCTTCCGTATCAAAGCAACCTCCTATCCTATCTACTTTTAACATAACTTGTTTAGGTTGCTTGTAGTCAGTAGCAGTTAAAGTGCCTATATAACTTTCAGAACCATATACTAAATCCTTTTGCCCTATTTTTCTAAAGCTAGGTTTTGCTGACCCTACAATACTATGTGTACCGTCATTAAGATTGCTTTGAACAAATCTCTTTACTATATCTTCAGATAAAAAATATTTTTCCTCAATATTATCTTCTAAAATATCTTTTAGTCTTTTAGTTAATTCAAAGCCCACTGGGAAGTTAAAGGTACTGTTATTTATATCCTTTCTTATTCCAACAACAAAAATTCTTTCTCTGTTTTGTGGGATTCCAAAATCTTTTGAGTTTAATGTTTTGGGTTTCCCTTTTTCATTTTTAGGGTAGTAACAATTATAACCTATATTCTCTAATTCACTTATGATACTATCAAAATCATTTATGAACTTTTTTTGAATAAGAGCCTTAACATTTTCCATCATAATATATTTTGGTTTTTTATTTTTTATTAAATCTATTCCAAACTTTACTAATCCACTTCTAGTATGAGTACCATCTTCATTTGCAAAGCCTTTTTGCTTGCCAGCGACTGAAAGGTCAGTGCATGGGAAACTAAAATTAAATAAATCAAAATCTGGAATATTGTCATATTCTAATATACTAATATCACCTAAATTATTAGTAATAGTAGTAGCTTTATAAAGTTGTTTTAATTTACTTACTCTCATTCTAGGTATGCTAGATTTTTTTTTAGTGAAATCATATCCTATATTTCTACTTATTAATAACTTTTTCATTTCTTCTATACGGGGTAGCGTCAGGAAAATACTCTTAACGTTGTAAATCCGCATTTTCCTGACGCTACCCCTTGTAGGTGCTAAAAAGAAAACATAATCTAAATTATATTTATCTTGCATTATTTCAGCTAATGTTGTAATGCTATATGTTTTTCCTGTTCCTGTTGGAGCTTGTAAAACTATATGTTTATATTCTCGTATAGCGTCATATATTACGTTTTGATTTATACCTGATATATATTTCTCATTATTCTTTAAAGTAACGTTAAATTCGACGCTAGGCTTAATAAAATACTTTTTATTATTAGTACTATTTTCATTTTTGGAATAGATAGGAATATTCATATTAAATATAGCATTTATTTTTTTAGCTATTTCTTTAAAATCATTTAAATTGTAATACTTAGCTATAAAATTCCATGGAGTTAATCCTCTTCCACAATTAGAAGTCCAACAAGTAAATATATTTTTTGCTATGTTAATACTAGAGCCATTTTTATTATCTCCTCCGTGAATAGGGCAGGGCATAGATGTACCTTTTATATTAGTTCCTGTTACTTGTTCTATTACATCTTTAATCCTATGTGTATCGTTAAATTCTTCAATTATTTGTAATGGTGTTTGGGTCATTTAATCCTCCTTTTCCTATGTTAATATGTGATTTTAATTATATTTTGGCATTACAATCTATACAAGTTTATTTTCAATAATATATTATGATTAACTTAAACCATATCTTTCTTTTTTAAAAAAACTTTATATATTTAAATAAGTTAATGTTTTATTATTTTTCAATTAAGTGTTATAATACACTTCGACACATTGAATAAGTATATTTTAACATTTATGTTAAAATACATAAAAAGTTGATCAAATTAAATTTAAAAGATGCAATAAAGTTATATAGCAAATATTTTAAAAGGATAATAGAAATTAATCTATTATCTTTTTTGTATGCATCATTTTAAAAAAGTATTTATATCTTTTAGTATTATTTATAATTTGTATATTTTTCTCTTTTTATAGTGTTTATATAGTATTTAATATATTTAATGTATTTAGAGGTCTGAAGATTGGCTTTTCATGCTATTTGTAGAGTTTATATACATACAAATCAAGGAGTATATGCCTACACTAGACATAAATTATGTATGGATATATAATATACTAAAATAAACCAATTTGGAGGATAAAAATGAATGATTTACAAGTTTTATTTAAAAGTAATACTTTGATTAAAGCTAAATATGATTTTACTGTTGCTCAAAATAGGGTATTACAAAAAGCTTTTTACGAAATACAAAGAAATAAAATTAATATAGCTGAAATTTCAACTAATGAAATGAAACAATTAATAAAAATAAAGCTGTAAACAGTGTAGAAGCCATTAAGAATTTTTTAAATAATTTAAAGGAAAATGAGATTATAGAAATAAAAGAAAATGGAGAATGGTTAAGTGCGAATGTAATAAGTGGAGTAAAATACAATCCAAATACAGATATGTTTAGTATAGAAATTCCTATTTTGTTATTACAATTAATTCATGAGTATACTAAAACTGGATTTACACCTACAAATGTTACTAAATATATTAGTTTAGGTGCTACAAATACACAGAGGTTATATGAATTACTTAGAATGTGGACAGGTAGTAAAAGTGTTATTGAGTATTCAGTGCAAGAAATAAAAGAATATTTGATGTTACAAGATAAATATAAATTATTTAATAATTTTAGAGTTAGAGTTATAGAATCAGCAATTAAGGAGCTTAAAGAAAAAAAACTTTTAGATATATATAAGGTTGAATACATAAAAACTGGTAGAAAGGTAACCAGTATTAAATTTTATGTTAAAGATTTAGAACCTCGTAATTATCAGTTTAAAGAAATAGAACAAAAAACTATTAAATCTTCTAAATCAAGTTTTAGAAATTTTACTGAAAGAGAGTATGATTATAATAAATTAGAACGTCAACTTTTAGGATGGGATTTAGATGATGATGATGAGTAATGTAAAGTAATAAAATTTTTATAATTTAAATATTTTACAAAGCATTAATATAATATTTTGGAGTTCGCCATTATGGCGAGTATATTGTATATATTTTTTATCATAAAGTTGTTATTAATATGAATATTTAAGTAAACATTATTAGAGTTTCGTATACATAGTTTTAAGGAGTTTTAATTTTAAGTAAACAAATTTATTTAAGTATTTTAGAAATTAGTATATAAATATAAATTTAAATGTTATAGTAATGAATTTTTAATATGGTAAGTGAAAATAATATAAAAAGTTTATTTCATTAAATTGAGGAAATAAGTTTTTTACTAGTTTTATAATAAATTTAAAAGAAAAATAAAAGAGATACGTTTTAAATTGTACCTCTTTTAAACTTATCATATAGCAATTCCTTTAATTATCATTTTTTTTTGAATAGATGTTAAAATAGAACTTTCTACTTTATCTTTTTGTTTTGATAAATATTCAACGCTTATTTTTCTCAAATTATCTTTTTTGCTTATCCTTATTACTTCCATAGAGTTTATAGCTAATAAATTTCCATCAAAATCGCATTTAATAAATCTCTCTAAATTATTTCCTCTACACAGTATCATATCAAATAATACTTTTTTATTTTTAATCTTTAATTCTCTTAAGTCTTTTTCTATATTTTTTATATCTTTAAATGGAGATAATTGTGATTCTGAATAAATTATAGCATCATATTTATCATTATCAATTGATATAATTTCATAATCTTTCATACAACCCCTCCTATTTATAATAATTACGATTTATTATTCTATCATAAGCATTTGCTTTTTACAATATATAATATGAGTCTATTATATTTAATGTTATAGTAATATAATTTCTTGCCTCTTCAATATTGTCTATCATTGCTGTTGAATCATAAGTTTCCAAATCATCCCAATGGCTATATATATTCCTTTTATCATGATATACATTGTATGCTTCTTCTAGCCTTTTTATTTTATTATCATTACTTATCTTTTCCTTAATTTCATATCTTAATTCATATTTCCTAGTTTCTTTATTTAATTTATAGAAACTTCCTACAGTTATATTTTTTTCTCTATTCGTATATATATTAAATTGTTTTAATGCATATTTTATATGACCTTCCAACGCTCTAAATGCAGTTAATGGAAGCACTGAATACTCAAACATATCTCCATCTATTAATAAATAATATATAGCTTGATGGATACATTTTTTAAGTCTAGGAGCTAACTTTGCATATAAATTTTTGCTTTTTCTCTTACGGCATCCTTATTTATATTTACTTTATATAGTTTATTATAGCATTTAGGTATATCTTCAATTTCTAAAAATTCAGTAAATGCAGAAAGTGCTTCATTAAAAAGTAATAGTCTTTTTCCCTGAAGTGTAACCTTTTTAGAATTATAGTAGGTAATTGTTAATTTTTCATTATACTTGCCTGTTAATTTATATATTATTCTATTTTCATTTTCATCTATATTTTCTATTTCATTATTTAAATTATATTCACTGTCCTTCAATATTTCCAAAATTAAATCAAAATCTTTTTTATCAACATCTTTTACAACAAACCAACTATCGTCACAAGAATCATTAATTGCACAATTATCTTTTATAAATTTACATACTTCTAACTTAATTGAATTATATTCTTGTGAGCCACCAAAATCTTCAATTGTAGTGGTTCCATCTGAATTAAAATGAAAATCTATGTAGAATTTTCCTTTGGGTATTTTTAAGTTAATTCTTTTTCTTACTCCACCTTTATCTTCAAAATCTTGCACCAAAAACTCTTCAAAATATATACTTAAGTAATTCTCTATACATTCTTTTATTTTTTCTCTACATAAATTTAATGACCTATATTCTTTACTCATATACTACCTACTCCTTTTCGAATAAACTATAATGAAATTCTATAATTATAATTATGTTTATTCACATCTGCAATTTGGATTAAAACTAACTCTTCATCTATATTTAAAGTTATGTGCATCTTCTCTATTTCAGATATTTTTCTTTTTTCCATTTTCCATATTTCTTTAGCTACTTTTTTCATTTTTTTATCATTAATATACATTCCTTTAAAAATAGTAACATATTGATTATTAGTATTTTCATTTACATCCTCATTCACTATTTTGAGAAATATATTTCTATACTTATCAATAAAATTATCTTCTTTTCTTAAGGTATTTCTTTCATATTTTTTAGTTTCATAATTTAATGCAATATTTCTTATTGCACTTTTTGCTAATTTATCAGCTTCTTCATTAAATTTTACACCTGTATGCGCTTTTACTTTTATAAACTCTATGCATATCATTTTTGACATATTATTAATAAACTCTTTATAATAATTTGTTCCTTTTTTGTTAGTTTTCCATATTCCTAAAGCCCACTTTTCTATTCCTTCATAGTCATAATAGATAAGTATTTTTTTTATTTTATTCTCTACAGCCCATTTAATTGCTTCCATAGTTCCTAATAATTCACCTGCTACATTTCTCATAGGTAAATTATCTTGATCATTTTCTTTTCCTGATAGCCTTATTATTTGATTATTATATAATATAACAACTCCAAATGAATATACCTTATGCTCAGCTGAATAACTACCATCAACATACGCTTTAACAGGTTCTGTAGACAATTTATCAACATTATCTATTATCATTTTTTCTTTACCAATATTATCCAAATCTGTATATAGAAACTTATACGCTTCTTCGTATGTAGCAAATGATTTATATATTGCTCCACTATATCCATCAATTTGCTCTTTACATTCATTCCAATTATTAAAAATTCCAGTTTTAAATCCTTTTTTAACTACATAAAATTTTTTAACCACATTTACCCTCCCCCGAAAAAACTTATTTAATTATATTTATTACAATATTATAGCATAAAATAGTATATGTCTAATAATTAAGTATTAAAAATAACTATACTTTATTTGATAATTTAATATATGCTTTTATTCGATATTTTAATCCATCCTTGTTCTACTAATCTATTATATTCTTCTATTTTTCTTTTTTTCTCTTTATATTTTTTCATAAGATATTCGTCCGTGAAATACGTAAAATTGTCTTCCTTTTTCACCTTATCTTTAACTTGTTTATTTATAAAATCAATTATTTCTCTTAATTCCTCTAAATCTTTCATTTTAGCCCCAAATTCATATGGCATTATTTCATCATCTTTTTTGGGTAGATTCATTTGTAATGAATTTTTAATCAGATTGACATCTATTAAATTTTTATCCATCAAATTATTTGGTAATAGTCTAAAATTATGACTTTCCCATATAGGGGTATCAGCGGGGAAAATACTCTTAACGTTGTAAATCCGCATTTTCCTGACGAT
>CAUWNL010000048.1:0-19864 GCA_963559995.1 uncultured Sarcina sp. | reverse complement strand
ATAAGTTTTAAACTTAACATCTTTTATTATATTATCTTGTATATCTAAATATATTTTCATTATATCTCCGCATTTAGCGTTTCCTACTTCTCCAACTCCACTTGGATTTTCAATTTCACCTACATTTCTTGGATTTTGGAAATGTTCCATAACTTTTTCACTGTATATCATAATTATTTTTCTCCCTTCTTTAAATGGTCTTCCCATAATGGTGACATATTTCTTAATCTTTCTATAATAGGAGGTATAACCTCTAAAATATAATCTACTTCTTCTTGTGTTGACCCTTCACCAAGTGTTAATCTTAATGAACCGTGAGCTATTTCATGAGGAAGTCCTATAGATAAAAGTACATGTGATGGATCTAATGAGCCTGATGTACAAGCACTTCCACTTGAACCACATATGCCCTTAAAATCAAGCGATAGAAGAATTGATTCCCCTTCTATGAACTCAAAGCATACATTAACATTACCTGGTAATCTCTTATCTCCTGTTGCTCCATTTAATCTAGTATATGGAACCTTTAGTAACCCTTCTATTAATCTATCTCTTAGAACCATCATTTTTGCTCTATGTTCTTCAAGATTTTCTGTAGCAAGTTCTATAGCCTTACCAAGCCCAACTATAGCTGGTATGTTTTCAGTTCCTGCTCTTCTATTTCTCTCTTGGCTACCACCATGGATTAAATTATCTATTTTTATTCCTTTTCTTATATATAGAACACCTATTCCTTTAGGTCCATATATTTTGTGTCCTGCTAAAGAAAGTAAATCAATATTCATATCTTTAACATCTATTGCTACATTTCCTACCGCTTGAACTGCATCTGTATGGAAAAATATTTTTCTTTCTCTACAAATTTTACCTATTTCTTTTATAGGTTCTATTGTTCCTATTTCATTATTTGCAAACATTACTGAAACTAGTATAGTTTTATCAGTTATTGCGTTTTTTAAATCTTCTAAGTTTACAAGCCCTTTATCATCAACATCTAGGTATGTAACTTCGAAACCATGCTTTTCTAAATATTCGCAAGTATGTAAAACTGCATGATGCTCTATCTTTGTTGTTATTATATGATTTCCTTTATTTTTATGAGCAGAAGCTATTCCCTTTATTGCCCAGTTATCAGCTTCTGAACCACCACCTGTGAAATAAACTTCATTTATATCACAGTTTAAAGCTTTAGCAACTTGCACTCTTGCTTTATCAATTGCCATTCTATTTTCTCTTGATATTGAATAAAAAGATGATGGGTTACCAAACTTTTGAGTAAAGTATGGTAACATCTCTTCTAAAACTTCTGGCTTAACATAAGTTGTAGCCGCATAATCCATGTACACTGTATTTTCCATTTTGCTCACTCCTGTTTTTAATCTGCGTTATTTATTATTCATTTTGTTATAATCACTTACTATATCTTTAAGTGTTACTGATGTAGTAACATCATCTATGCTAGTTTTTATCTTTTGCCACACAAGCCTTGTTGCACAACAATTACCGTTATTACATGTAGTCCCTTCAACACAATCTGAAATCTCAATAGGACCTTCTAAAACTTCCATAATATCAGCAACTGTTATTTCTTCTGGCAATTTATTTAATACATAACCACCCTGTGCACCTCTTATGCTTTTTATTAGTTTTGATTTTCTAAGTGCACTAAATAATTGTTCTAAATAATACTCTGATATACCTTGTCTTTGAGAAATTGATTTTATTGAAATTGGTGACTCTCCGTAATGTATTGCCAAATCTACCATGGCTTTTACACCATATCTTCCTTTAGTAGATAGCTTCATAATAAATCACCCCTTAAAGTTGACTAATTTAATATACTTTATGAATTAATAATATCAAATCCGAGTAACTTTGTCAACAATACTTTTATAATATTTATTTAAAAGTTAAGGGATTATCTAAAATTTTAGATAATCCCTTATATTATACCAATTTTTTTTTAAATATATCATCTAAATTAACTTGAGAAATCCTTTTTTTAATTTCTTCTTTGTCTATTGTATATAAGTTTTGTTCTTTCATTCTATTTAAATAAACTGATCCTGCAAAGGTATATCTCGTCATACGACCTTCTCTAGAATCTGTTTTTTCATTTGCAAAAGATATTATATCACCAATGGCTATTGTTCTAGGTAATATTAAGGCTGGTATTCCAAGGCCATATCTAACTGCATTATACCCTGCTAATGTTCCTGTTACTATAGCTTCTGTATGACCTACAAAAAGGCCTGATTTTTCTCCTGCGCAAAAAAGATTAGAAACTCCATTAACTCTCATATCATTTCCTCTAGGTGCTACTGATAAATATCTTATAGAATTACCTTTTCCTCCTGCATAAGGATCTACATATTTAGCATTTTCAAATCCTTTTATTTTTCTAAGCTTCTTTAAAGGATAATATGTTGTCATAAGCTTTGCATGGCCTGTATCTAAAAGAATTATATTCTCTGCAAATTCCTTTAAGGCATATTGCTGGCAAACCTTAGTTGATAATTTATCATAGTTAACATCCTCTTTTGGTATTTTAACAACTACTACACCTTTTTCGTCTAATTTCTTTGCTATATCATCTGATAAACTCTCCTTAGCCAATTTACATGAACCACTAAATGCTCCAAGTTCATCCCCTTTCCTTTCCCCTTGTATATCTGATACACCACACCTTGAACTTATACTTATTCTTGGCCCAAATGCTGGGCATCTTAAAATACACATAGAACATCCATTTCCATACCTTAAGCAATTTCCCATAGGACCTGTTGAGCCTGTTGTTTCTACAAACACGTCTCCCTCATAGAAAGTTCCATCTGATGTATATATACCAAAAATTTCATCATTTTCCTTTTTTATATCTATAACCCTAGATATAAAATGTACTTTAATTCCTAAACTTTCAACATACCTTGTTACTTCCCCTTCTATTTTATTCACGTCGTAAAGCCAAGCATGTTCATGCCCTGGAAAATTTATATTTTTATGCCTACTTAGCCTATCTGTAATATTTATTAAATCGCCACCTCCCATAGCTATAAGTTCCTCTGATGCAGTATATCTACCATTATTTCTCATAATACCACCGACATTTCCCAACCCTAAAAGCATGTCCGTTTTTTCAAATAGTTGAACATCTGCTCCACTTTTTCTAGCTTGTATTGCTGCCGCAACTCCAGACCATCCACCACCAATTACTAATATCTTCATATAAATCTCCTTCCTTTGAAAATATTTCTTGGATCTGTTTGAACCTTACAAAGTCTCTTTACTTTATGACCTGCAAATCTAGCTGTACAACTTCCACAAACCCCTTCACCACAACACATTTTAGAATTGTTACAGCAAGATATACTAATATCATCCCTATTTAAATAATCTAAATAATTTATAACATTATATGTTAATATATCAGCCCCTGCACAATGTATAAGACTTATATTATCCTTTTCTATACTAGCATCTATTAGTTCTTTTATCTTTTTTGAAAGTTCCCCTTTATCTATCATATTTATTTCTTTAATATCTAATAATTTATTATCTAAGTACTGTTTTATATAACATTCTTTAAATGGAGCTTTATCTAAAATAAGATTAATCTTATTATTTTGCATTAAAAGCTTTTTTATAACAGGAAGGGCCGGTGCCTCTCCAATTCCTCTTGAAAGAATTAAAATATTTTTATTAAACATATTGTTAATAGACTTAATTCCAAAAATACCATTAAAATAAGGGCCTCTAATCCCTATATGTTCGCCCTTTCTAATATTTAAAAGCCTTTTTGTTTTTACCCCTCTTATTTCAACCATCATCACTAAGGTATCATCATTACAATTAGAGTTCATCACTGATATTGGAATGTCAAAGTATGGATTATCTTTAGTTCTTATAAATACAAAGCTTCCTGGTGATACTAAATCTAAACAAAGCTTATGATTCCCCCTTACCTTTATATAAAGCAATCCTTCTTCAAGTAGATTAGTCTCTAATATTTCACAATTAAATACTTTTCTTCCTTCTTTAGCTTTATTTCCATTGTTTCTAAATTCCTGATATATACAAACTCCCTTCCAATTGCTGCAATCACAAAAGCATTTACCATTTAATTGAGAACAAAGAATACATTCTCCCTCTTCTGCTAGATGACACGGACAAAATTCACTTCCAGCATCAATACAATCTATTATTTCATATTTCATGTAATCTTCCCCCAAAAACTATCTTAGTATTAAAATATTTATTTTTTTTGATTTTGTTACAAAAAATAATAGTTGTTTTAAAATACTTAGAAGAGTTATAAAAACTTTAATTTATAAAAAATTAATCTTTTCATATTATTTTTAAGTATTAAAACAACCATTATTTTTAACTATAATTCTCTTTTATATAATTATATATGTTTTCAGTAACTTTCCATCTTTCTGAACAATTTAGAACAACTATAATAATATTTCTCCCTTTATAATCAACAGATGTCACAAGACATTTCCCTGCTTGACCTGTAGTCCCTGTCTTTCCACCATTAGCTTCTGGAATAATCCAAAGAATTTTATTTATATTATTATAATCCCTAGTAAACCCATATTTTCCCTTTAAAATTACTTTTGTTCCACATATCTCTCTAAAAGTTTCATTTTCCATAGCCTTTGACATTAATATGGCAAGGTCATAAGCTGATGAATAATGGTTTTGGCTATCTAGTCCATGTGGTGACTCAAAGTTTGAATCTATAAGACCCATAGTTCTTGCTAAATCATTCATCATTACACAAAACTCATTAACTGACCCTCCTATATGTTCTGCAATAGCAATAGCAGCATCATTCCCTGATTTGTACATAAGACCAAAAAGAAGTTCTCTTAACGTTATTTCTTCCCCTACTTTATATCCAACTGTAGATCCTCTAATAGCTGCTGCATTTTTAGAGATTGTTACCCTCTCATCTAAAGAACCATAATTTATAGCTAAAAGAGCTGTAATTATCTTCGTTGTACTTGCCATAGGAACATTATCAAAGGCTTTTTTTTCGTATAATATCTCTCTAGATTTTGAATCAAAAGCTATCACATAATGAGCCTCCCTAGCTATATCCTTAGAAGAAGCAAAAACTGATAGCGGACTATATAGTATTAAAAGTACACATACTAAAATTATTGTTTTATTAAATATTTGCTTCATAATTCTCTTCTCCTTAGTAAATTTAAAAACCTTATATCATTTATATATTTTTTCCTAAAATTTTTAATTTATCACATAAATTATGTTTAAATTATTACTAAATTGGGAATAATTTCTTATATAGAGTTTAGGAGAATTATTTATGAAAATCTTTTTTATATTTATTGTATTATTAATGGTTATTTTATTTTTACCATTACCCATAATCTTTGAAGTTAGTTATGATAAAGAATTAAAAGTTTATTTATATAAAAAACTAAAAATTTCATTTAAAAATACACCTGAAAAGGAATTTAGAGCTAAGAAAAAAAAATATAAGTCTAAAGCTAAAGTTAAGTTTAACTTTGGAGCACTATTAAATTCATTACAGAATAATAGGTTTAAGCCGTTATTAAATTTATATATAAATATGGAATATTCATTAGACGATGCCGCTCTTACTGCTATATTATACGGTATTATCTGTGGTATTTTTGAAAGTATTTATCTTGAACTACTCACTATATTTAATATTAAAAAGAAAAAATATGTTGTATCTCCATTATTTAATGATCATACTTCTATATCTTTTAGTATAAAAGGTATAATTTACTTAAGTATTGCGAATATTATCTATATATTATTTTTATATTTTTATAAAGAAAAACATCTATAGCAACTTTATTTAATTAGGAGGCCCATAATGGAAAATAATCATCATATAGAAAATCTTATGAAAACTACTATGGAAAACATAAGAAACATGATAAATGTCAGCACAGTCGTTGGTGATGCTATGGAAACTAAAGATGGTAAATCTATAATTCCAATCTCTAAAGTATCTTTTGGTTTTGCTTCTGGTGGTGCTGATATAAATGTACGAGATATCTCTAAAGAAACCTATCCCTTTGGAGGTGGTTCTGGAGCAGGAGTTAGTGTTAAGCCCGTTGCTTTTTTGGTTATAAACGGTGATTCAGTAAAATTACTTCCTGTTGACCAAGTAAATTCATCTGAAAAGATAGTAGAGGCTATACCTCAAATATTAGATCTGATTAAATCATTAGCCAAAAAAACTAAAAAAGAAGACGGAGAAGAATAGGATTTTTATTAATCCTGTTTTTCCTCGTCTTCTTTTACTTCATCATCCCCACTAAAAAAATCTACAGATGGTAATTCATTTAAATCATTTAAAGCAAAATACCTTAAAAACTCATTAGTTGTCCCATATAATATAGGCCTTCCTATTACATCTAGCCTTCCCGTTTCCTCAATTAATCCTTTTTCTACTAGCTTTTGAAGAGCACTATCACTTTTTACCCCCCTTATTTCATCTATCTCAACTCTTGTTATTGGTTGTTTATATGCTATTATTGCTAGGCTTTCTAGAGAAGCCTGAGATAATGATTGTCTTACATTCTTTTTCAGTAATCTCTGAACATACTCACCATTACATGGCTTTGTTACTAATTGATACATATTGTTTAACATTATAAGTTTTATTCCTCTAGAATTTGTTTTATCGTATCTCTCCATCATTTCGTTTAAAATATTTTTTATAAACTCTAAATCATCATAAAGAATTTTAGAAATATCTTTAGCAGATAATGGTTCTCCTGCTGCAAATAATAAAGATTCTATCGCCGATATAATGGCATTTTTCCTAGATACCTCTTCAAACTCAACTTGATTTATATCCATTTTTATCCTCCATTAATTTGTTTTTCTATAATTATTTCCCCTAGGTTATCATACTGCAATACCTTAATAAAATTATCTTTAATAAGCTCTAAAAGTGCTAAGAATGTTACTACTATTTCTAATTTACATGTACACTTATCACTTATTTTAGAAAATTTTATAACACTTCTATCCTGTAGTGTTCTCTTTAGTCCTTCTATTTTATCTTCTATTTTATACTTATCTATATTAATTTTTCTTTCAATTGTATTTATATTGTGCTTCTCGTTATATTTTTTAATAAGATCATTATATAAATCATAAAGCTCAATGATAGATATATTTTTTAAATAACTTTCACTAAATCCATCACTAGTATCTTCTATTATCTCTGGTTTTTTAGTAAAAATTTGTCCACTTTTTCCTTCTTTATCCCTAAAAAACAGAGCAATTTTTTTAAACTTTTTATATTCTATAAGTTTACCCTTAAGCTCTTTCATTAAATCTTTTTCGTCTTTTTCACTTTCTTCTATCTCTATTTTTGGTAAAAGAGATTTAGACTTTATCTCTATAAGAGTTGCTGCTAGAACTATAAACTCTGATGTTATTTCTAGGTCTAACTCTTTCATAAGTTTTATATAATCTAAATATTGCTTTGTTATATCATGAATTTTTATCTCATTTATATTCATCTTATTTCTTTTTATTAGATGAAGTAAAAGGTCAAAAGGACCATCAAAATTTTGTAGTTTTATAATAGGCATTTCCATAAGTACTGTGTCTCCCATCATTTTATCAAACTTAATAATATCAATTATAAAATAAAAAAGCAATGAAATTACATTCATTGCTTTTTTATTTTGAAATATTTTATTCTTTTGTAAAGAAGTCCTTTATGTTATCTATAATATTACCCTTTTTCATATCTCTATCTGAGTAAAGTTCTACAACACCTATAAGTTTTCCATCTAAGTAATATTCACAAAATCCAATATTTTCTCCTTCTTTAAACTTTGTTTTACTATCATCTAAAACTATTTTTCTTTCAATTTTTTCTCCATCACCTTTAGGGCATGTTAAGGTAAGATTCTCTCTAGCTTTTGCTATTATAAATTTATCTCCTTTTTTATTCATAGGAATTTCCTGTATATCTGAATTCTTTTCACAAACCTTTTTACTTTCAAACTTTGAAAATCCATAATTCATAAGCATACTAGCATCCCTATTTCTTATCTTATAAGTAGGTGCTCCCATTATAACTGATAATACTCTAACACCATCTTTTACAGCAGTTGCTGATATACAATACTTAGCTTCGTTTGTAAATCCTGTTTTAAGTCCATCACAGCCTTGGAAAAATCTTACTAATTTATTATGATTAACAAGTTCTATAGGGGTTTTTCTTCCCTCTGATATAGTTTCCATATATGTACTTGTATACTTTAATATGTCTGGATGTTTTAGAAGTTCTCTTGACATTATTGATATATCATAAGCTGTTGATATGTGCCCATCTACTGGAAGACCAGTACAGTTTTTAAATGTTGTATTTACCATACCAAGTTCTTTAGCTCTATTATTCATCATGTCAACAAAATTACTTTCACTACCTCCTAAATACTCAGCCATAGCAACTGCTGCATCATTCCCTGATGCTATACCAATACCTTTTATAAGATCTTCTACAGTTCTAACTTCCCCAGTATCTAAAAGCATACTGCTTCCACCCATTTTTTTTGCATTCTCACTTACCGTAACTTTATCATCAAATTTTATTTTTCCAGAATCAATATGCTCCATAGTTAAAAGCATTGTCATTACTTTAGTTACAGAAGCTGGTGCAAATTGCTCATTTGCATTTTTTTCATATATTATCTTTCCAGTACTAACCTCCATTAATATAGCAGATTTTGCCTCAACATCAATATTTTCAGTAGTGCCTGCAAAGACGCTAACTCCACTAGTTAAAAATACTATTAGTGCTAAAATAGCCGAAAATTTAATTATAACTTTTTTCATGTGTTTATCCTCCTTTTTTATTATTTTTTCCTAAAAAGTTATAATTATTTAAAGAAATTCCCTATATTCCTTAGCACATTATATATTTTTTTCCTGTAATGTATCAATTTATGATAATTGTTATTTAATATTTGTTTTAATCTAGCTCCATCTTAAACACAAAGGACTACTTTCAAATCAATAATGCTTAAATTTTTACCCTTTAAACATTTATAAAATTAAAGTAATCCTCTTAAAACTATGCCCTTGGATGGGCTTTTTTATAAATATTATTTATTTTTTCATTATTTATTATTTCATAATACATATCAATATAAGTCATCACTTGATTTCCTAAAAGTTCTTGTACAACCTTTGCATTTGCACCGTTTTGAAGTAAATGTACTGCAAAAGAATGTCTAAAAGTATTTAAATTTATATCTTTATCTATATTAGCAATAGCCGAATACTCCTTCACTATTCTCCATACTCCCTGCCTTGTTATAGGTTCACCACTCATATTTAAAAATAACTTATCACTACCCTTAGAATTTTCTTCTCTAACTACGATATATCTTTTAATAGCTTCTCTTGCTTCCTTTCCTATAGGAATAAGTCTCTCATAACCTTTATTATCTCTGCACCTTACAAAAGATAAATCTAAATTAGCATCATCTAAACTTAAGGAAATAAGCTCTGAAACCTTCATTCCTGTTGCATACATAAGTTCTAATAAAGCTTTATCCCTTATACCCTTCTCTGTTCCCATATTAGTACTACCCATTATTTTATTTACTTCTTCAATGGTTAAAACTAATGGTTTCTTTTTCTCAATTTTCTCTTTTCTTATAGATATTTCTGGGACTCTTTTTATTACTTCCTCAGCTACTAAAAAATTATAAAAGTTTCTAAGAGATATTACTGTTCTTTGTATAGAAGATGGTGATTTCCCTTTTTGTTTTAAAGTATTTATATAAGTTAATAATGGATATCCATCTTCACTTACTTTAAAATTATTCTCTTCAACAAAATCTAAATACATAGAAACATCTGTTATATATGCACTTACAGTATTCTTTCTCTTTCCTATAGATTCTAAGTATGTCTCATATTTTTTTACTCGGTCCCTCATATTAACTCCTAACTAAAATGTTATTACATAATTATTTATATTATAAAATTTACTTAGTAATTACTAATTTTATTAAATTAGGAGATATATATGTCTCTATAAATATTCCTATAAATAAAATGGCACTAAAAATTCCTTGTACCCTCATATAACTTTTATTTATTCTCTCATTTCTTAATTTATCCTTATTAATTCCATCCTTAATCCTTAATATAGAATTTTTAACAGCTACAGTACTTATAATTATTAGGCATGGTATAAATATTATTTCCTGAACCATAATTCCTAAAACTAAAAGAATTACTCCCTTACCGCCTAAAATACTTGCAAGAAGTGCAAAAGTAAACCCCAGAATATATCCTTTAATAAGATCAATAAATAATATTATAGGTGAACCCATTAAAGTATACCCTAATAAAACTATTATTAAGATTATAGGCAAAATATTTAACGTACTACTTAATAATACTTGCATATAACTTATTTTATTTCCACTTAAAAATGATAAGAACTCATTAAAATATGTTCCAATTTCAACTTTATTAAAATCATTCATATAATACACTGTACAAGACCCTAAAACTATTCCTATAAGAAAAAATAATAAAACCCATAGAAAAATCACTCTATTTTCATCTATTACTGTATAAACTATATCTATAAATTTCTTCAAAATCATTCTCCCTCCCAATAAATATATATATATACTTATGTTTTACATAATAAATTTATTACTCTATTAAGCTTAAACTTTATGTAAAATTATTATTATATTAATTAATTTATTTTCTTAATATTACTTATATATTAAAAAAGGGACTTACTATAAAAATTTTCAATAATAAATGGCGTAATAAGCATCCTGAAAGACCTCATGCTGATCAGTATCGGTATCTAGAACCTGCTTCTAATGGTAATTACAGACTTGTTAATGCTCATAATTTATTTGAATATTCTGATAATTATACTTATTTCTTTGTTAATTAGGTACTAAATCTATAGACTCTACAAGCAACGGAACTAATCTTAAAGTTTTAAAAAACACCTAATAATGATAATCGAAAATTTAAACTATTAATATCAAAGTCTTAACATATTAATGTGATTTTTTATTAAAAGTGTTTATATAGTATAAACTCTTTTTTAACTTTTTTTCTACATTAAATTAATATTTAAAACACCATCTTTAATTACTTAAAGGATGGTGTTTTTATCTTAATAAATTCTATTAAACTTATAATTTGTTAACTCACTTTATTTTTAAGTCTTAATTTATCTGCAACCATTGCTATAAACTCTGAATTTGTTGGTTTTCCTTTACTATTTTGAATAGTATATCCAAAAAGCTTGTTTATAGCTTCAACTTGACCTCTTCCCCAAGCAACCTCTATAGCGTGTCTTATAGCTCTTTCAACTCTACTTGCTGTTGTATTATATTTTTTAGCTATAGATGGATATAGTTCCTTTGTTATAGCTGATAAAAGTTCCATATCATTTACAACCATAGTTATTGCTTCCCTTAAATACATATAACCCTTAATATGAGCTGGAACTCCTATTTCATGAATTATACTTGTTATCTCTGACTCTAAATCCATAGGTTCCTTTTTTGATTCCATTCTAACTTCTGGAACTTCAACTAAAGAAATTGTCTTACTTGTAGAAGTTTCATCAGATATTGTATTATTAAACATTTGTCTTATTCTTTTTGTAAATACATCCATATCAAAAGGCTTAACTACATAATAATCAGCACCTAAAGTTATAGCTCTTTGTGTTATTTTATCTTGTCCTACAGCTGATAAAACTATAATTCTTGGAGTATTTTCACTATTTTTAACATGTAATCTTTCTAAAACTCCTAATCCATCTAAATGTGGCATTATTATATCCAAAACTACTAAATCAGGTTTCTTTTCTTCTATTAATTTAAGTGCCTCTAACCCATCTTTTGCTATTCCTGTAACAACTATATCTCTTTGATTTAAAAGATAATCATTTAATATGTTACAAAATTCTTTATTATCATCTGCAATTAGTACTGATATTTTTGAATCGTTCATAAACCTCTCTCCTTGTTTTTACCATTTATTTCCATTAATTATTTATTCGACAAAACAATTAAGATTCCTTCTATATTTATAAAAAAGTATTAAGAAACTTAAAACCTCTTAATACTTATTATAACATAAAATCAGGTTATTCACACTTATTTTATTATATTAGCATCTTTTAACATCCACTCTATGTAAATTCCATAACCAACTTCAGGTTTATTTATTAACACATGGGTTACAGCTCCTATAATTTTATTATCTTGTATAATAGGACTTCCACTCATTCCCTGAACTATTCCACCTGTTTTCTCTAAAAGAACTGGATCTATAACTTTTATTACTATGCTTTTTGATGAAGGTATATTTTGATTTATTACTTTTATTATTTCTACATCATAAAACTTAGGTCCGTTTTCATCTATAGTACTTATTATTTGAGCCTTTCCAAGCTTCACTTCGTTTTTATATCCTACTTTGTATAAATTATTGGTATTAATTATACTATTTTCATTATTCATATTTCCAAATATGCCGCACTGAGTATTATATAAGACATCCCCAATTGCATTATCAGTATTTACAAAAACCCCTTTTAATTCTCCTGGTGTACCACGCTGACCTTTTCTTACACTTATTATAGATGATTCTATTAACTCTCCACTTTTAACACTTAATATTTTCTCCGTTTCATTATCTGTTATAGGGTGACCTAGTGCACCATAAACATTATCCTCTTTATGATAAAAGGTCATTGTTCCTACACCAGCTGTAGAGTCTCTTACCCATAACCCCAATTTATATGCCCCATTTTCTGTTTTAAAAAGTTTTACTGTTTTTTTTATTTCATTTCCATTTCTATTTATTAATATCTCAACTTGTTCTTTTTTTATTTTATTTAATTTTCTAGATAAATCTTTAGAGCTTTCTATTTTTTGTGAATTAACTTCTAAGAGTATATCCCCAAGTTCTATTCCATGCTTTTTAGCAGGGCTTTCAATATTATTATTGTCTATATTTATATCTGAATAACCTACTGCTAAAACACCATTAGTCGATATTTTAACTCCTACAGGAGTTCCTCCTGCATAGATTTCTATTTCCCTATTATAGTAATTACTAGCATTTAACCTATTTATATTTCCTATTGTGCCATTTTCTCCATTAATTTGAGAAATTCTAAGGCCAACCTCCTTATTCACATTACTATAAAATAAGTTAGAAATCTCTGTTTGTAATGTGCAAAAGGATGCTAAAATTAAAATGAAAGTAATTATGACTAAAGATACTATTCTTAATCTTTTCTTACTAAAACTATTTTTCATTTACATCCTTCCTTTCTTAACTTTAATTTTCCCTAGTGATTTTTAACTTATGCTATAATAACACTTCTACTAGAGGTAATTTTTTATAATTTAAGACTATTTTAATTAAAACAAAAAATAGAACTGTTAACAGTTCTATTTTGCTTAAATTTATTATATATTATGTATGATTTTCCATAATAATATTCTTTTTTTTATTAGCAAGTTCTATAATTTCTCTAGCATTAGTTAAAGTATTTTCAGTAAGTTTCACACCACCTAACATTTTAGCTATCTCTTCTACCTTCTTCTCCTCGTTTATTCTCTCTATAATAGTAAATGTTTTTTCATTTTTTATATGTTTTTTCACAACATAGTGGTTATCAGACATACTAGCAATTTGAGGAAGATGTGTTATACAAAATACTTGATGAGTATTAGATATTTCATACATTTTTTCTGCAACACACTGAGCTATCCTTCCACTTATTCCAGTATCTATTTCGTCAAAAATTATAGTAGGTATTTTATCTTTATCTATAAAAACTGTCTTTAATGATAACATTATTCTAGATAATTCACCACCAGACACTATTTTCTCCATAGGTTTTATAGGATCTCCTGGGTTTGTAGAAATCATAAATTGAACTAAATCTTTTCCCTTTTGATTAAATTTTATATCTTTTTCAATTGATATTTTAAATTTACATTTTCCAAGGCCTACATATTCTAATTCCTTCTGAATTTTCTTCTCAATTATTAGTGCTATCTTTACTCTTTTTTCGTGAATGTTTTTACAAATTTTATCTAATTTATCTTCAATAATTCTTAATTTATTTTTTAATTCTAGAATTATTTTTTCACTATTTATAATTTCATCATACCTTTTGACTAAATCTTCTTTATATTTTAATATTTCTTCTATGGATGATCCATATTTCTTTTTTAGAAGAGATATTTTATACATTCTACTATTTATTCCCTCTAGTTCATTTTCATCATAGTATGAATCATCTAATAAGAGTTTTATATCTCTTGTTAAATCTTGTAATTCATAATATATATTATTTATTTTTTCATTTATATCTTTTACCTTATTTGAATGTCTTTCAATGCTTACCATTTCTCGAGTCACAGAATCTAAAGCATCTAAGACAGAATTTTCATTTGCTGATGAATCTAAAATACTATAGCTTTTCCCTAAAGAATTTTTTATTTTTTCATAATTTGAAAGTATATTATATCTACTAGTTAAGCTTTCTTCTTCACCTATTTCTAAGTTAGCATTTTCTATTTCATCTATTTGATATTTAATATAATCTAATAATTTTTTATTCTCCTCATTTTCTCCAAGTTCTAAGATTTTATCTTTTATTTTTTTAAGTTCTAAAAAATTATCTTTATAAATTTTAAGATTTTCTTCTAAACTAGAACTTCCAAAGGCATCTAAATAATCTATATGATTTTCTTTGTTTAATAAATTTTGATTACTATGTTGCCCATGTATATCTATAAGTTTCTCACTTATTTTTCTAAGATTAGATAATATAATAGCTTTACCATTAACTTTTATTACACTTTTTCCATTTTTAAATGTTTCTCTAGATATTATTAGAATATCTTCATACTCTATTTCATAAAAATCTAATACGTCCTTAACTTGATCATTGCTTTCAATAGAACATATTGCTTCAACATAAGTTTTTTCTTTACCAGTTCTTATTAAATCCCTATTAAATTTACTCCCTAAAACATAGTTTATAGCATCTATTAGAATAGATTTCCCAGCTCCAGTTTCTCCTGATAAAATAGTAAATCCCTCATTTAAATCTAAAGCAAGCTCTTCTATTAAAGCAAAATTTTTAATAGATAACTGTAAAAGCATTTTCTTCCCCCTAAAATAAATCTAATTATTATTTAAGCATTTTAGCTATCTTTTCAACCAATTCTTCAGCTTTTTCTAAAGTTCTAACAAGAATAAATATGGTGTTATCTCCTGCTATTGTTCCTACTATTTCACCAAGTTCTAATCTATCTATGGCCTCAGCTGCTGCTGAAGCTGAACCTGATATTGTCTTTACAACTACCATCTTGTCTATATTTTCTACAGTTAATACAGTATTAATTAAAATACTGCTTAATTTTTCTACCATATCATTTTTATCTTGCTTTATTATGGCATATTTATATTTTCCATCTGAATCTTGTATTTTTATAAGCCTTAAAGTCTTTATATCTCTAGATACTGTAGCTTGAGTAACTTCAAATCCTGCACTTTTTAGCTCTTCAGCTAGCTCCTCTTGAGTTTCTATTGCCTTTGAATTTATTATCTCTATTATTTTAGAATGTCTTTTTGATTTCATAAAATCAATCTACCTCACTCTCATTCGCTGTTGTCCTAAATATTTTTTTTCTAAGCATATTAAAATAATTATTCTTATTAAAAACTATTACTTTAAAACTATCACTACATTTCTTTATATTAACCACATTTCCCTTATCTAGTTTAAAGGATTTTTGTCCATCTAAAGTTATAAATATTTCTTCATCATCAAAATCTGGAATTATGGATATTTTACTATTCCCACTTATTATTATAGGCTTTGCACTAGCTGTGTGAGCACATACTGGAACTATAGCTATTATTTCTAAATCTGGTGTAATTAGTGGCCCTCCTGCAGATAGTGAATACGCTGTTGACCCTACAGGTGTAGAAACTATTATCCCATCTCCTTTAAATGATGTATAAAAATCATTATTTATATAAATCTTGTACTCAGCTATTCTAGATAAGGTTCCTCTAGCTATTACAACATCATTTAAAACCCTAGTAACATCCTCTTGTAAACCCTCTATAGAACAATCAAGCATTAATCTTTCTTCTATTTTATAACTTTCTTCTTTTATACTTTTTAATGCACATTCTAATTCATTTATCTCTATACTAGATAAAAATCCTAGATTTCCTATATTTACTCCTAAAATTGGAGCGTTTATGATTTTAGAAAAGCGTCTTGCAACTCCAAGTATAGTTCCATCTCCACCTAAAACAATCAATAAATCGATAGTTTTATAATTTTCTTTAGCACTATCTAGAAAGTGATCTATAATTATTATGTTTTCAGGTCTTAGAATTTTCTTTACTAATGTTTCTACATGTTCTAATATAGCCCCATCCTTATCCTTTATTTTATTTATTATTATTCCTATATTTTCCATAATACATCATATCCTATAATAAATTATGTGAAGCATCTACTATATTGTCTATTTGTCTATAATCAAAATTTATATTTTCTTTTGTTTTCTTTAAATATATAAGATATTCTATATTACCCTCTGGTCCTTTTATAGGAGAATAATCTAATCCTAAAATATCTAGTTTATTATCAATAGAAAAGTTTACCACCTTTTCTATTACTTCTTTATGAGTTGATGCTTCACGAACAACACCTTTTTTTCCCACCTTTTCCTTACCAGCCTCAAATTGCGGCTTTATAAGGGCCATTATTTCTCCATCTTCATCTAAAAGATTTATGGCAGCGGGTATAACCTTTGTCAAAGATATAAATGACACATCAATAGATGCAAAATTGCAAGGTTCCTTTGTATCTTCTAGAGTTACATATCTTATGTTTGTTCTTTCCATACATGTAACCCTTGGGTCTACTCTAAGCTTCCAAGCAAATTGTCCATACCCAACATCAATAGAAAAAACTTTTTTAGCTCCGTTTTGTAACATACAATCAGTAAATCCTCCTGTTGATGCTCCTATATCCATACATACTTTATCCTTTAAATCAATAGTAAATGATTTTATAGCTTTTTCAAGCTTTAATCCTCCTCTACTAACATATGGAAGCTTTTCTCCTCTAAAATCTATATTGGCGCTTCTTAAGACCTTCTCTCCTGCCTTATCTACTCTTTGCCCATCTACAAAGACTTTTCCAGCCATTATATATGTTTTAGCTCTTTCTCTTGACTCTATTATTCCAAGCTCTACTAATAATACATCTAATCTTTCTTTTTTATCTGACATATGATCTCCTTTATAATAGATTAACTATAGTTTCTTTTATCCCTTTAGGATCTAATTTATTTATTTCATACAAAAGTCCTACTTTTCCATGTGGAATAAATTTATCTTTATATCCTAAATTTATTACTTTTCCTTTGTAATTTAAATCATTAAGTTCTTGTGCTACAGTTGACCCTAAACCACCTACAATGGTGTTATCCTCTATTGTTATAATATAATCTTTACCTTTTGATAATTCTTTTAAACATTCTTTATCTATAGGCTTTATAAAAGTAGCATTTATAAGCTCTACATCTATATTAAATTCCTTTTTTATTTCCTTACAAGCAATTATAGCATGTTGATTCATCTTTCCTGCAGCAATTATGGCTATTTTATTTCCCAGTCTTACTTTTTCCCATTTTCCATAATCTATCTCTTTTAATGGCTCTAGTGGTAAGTTAACAATATCTCCTCCCCTTGGATATCTTATAGCAAGAGGTCTATTGTAATTTAAAGACCACCTCATTATAAGGGGAAGTTCTTCCATACATTTAGGTGTTATAATTGTTATATTAGGAACTGCATTTAAAAATGACATATCAAATATTCCTTGATGTGTTTCTCCATCTTCTCCTACTATCCCGGCCCTATCTATACATATCTTTACAGGCAAATTCTGTATACAAACATCATGAATAACTTGATCATAGGCTCTTTGTAAAAATGTTGAGTATACTGCAAAAAAAGGTTTTAAGCCTTCTACAGCCATACCAGCTGCTAGTGTCATCCCATGCTCTTCTGCTATTCCCACATCAAAAAATCTCTTTGGAAACTCTGTTGAAAAACTCTTAAGTCCTGTTCCATCTGGCATAGCTGCAGTTATTGCAACTATTTCTTTATGTTCCTTAGCTAAGGATATTAATGTTTCTCCAAATACCTTAGAATAATTTTTACCTGAAACTGCTTTGACTTCACCATTGTCATGATTAAAAGGTCCTATGCCATGATATTTATTAGGATTTTTTTCAGCATAATCACAACCCTTTCCTTTTTTAGTTACTACGTGTATCATTATAGGTCCTTTAGCAGCCTTTGCCTTTGCTATTACTTGACTTAACTCCTTTATATTATGTCCATCTATAGGACCTAAACACTTTATTCCCATATCTTCAAACAACATACTAGGAACAACTAATCTTTTTATACTTCCCTTTATCTTATTTATAGATGATGCAATATTTTTCCCTACATCTGTTGTATTTAATGTAGAATTTATTTCAAATTTTATTTTATTATATTTAGGATTTAGCCTAGCATTACTAAGATATGCTGACATTCCTCCTACATTTTTAGAAATAGACATTTGATTATCATTTAATATTATTATAACTTTACTTTTATTATATCCAATATCATTTAACGCTTCTATTGCCATTCCACCTGTTAAAGCCCCATCCCCAATTACAGCAACTACATTATAATCTTTATCTAAAATATCCCTTGCTCTTGCCATGCCTGATGCTGCAGATAGTGATGTACTACTATGCCCTGTATCAAAATAATCATACTTACTTTCTTCTCTTTTAGGGAATCCACTTAAACCATTAAATTGTCTTAGGGTACTAAATTTATGTCTTCTCCCTGTCAACATTTTATATACATAACTTTGATGTCCAACATCCCATATTATTCTATCTTTTTCAAAATCAAAATTCTTAAACAATGCTAATGTTAACTCTACAACGCCTAAATTTGATGCTAAATGCCCTCCTGATTTAGATACGTTATCTATTAAAAATTCCCTAATTTCTTTAGCTAATTTTTCAATTTTATTATTATTTAACTTTTGTATTTTTACAGGATTTGTTATCCCCTCTAAAATATTTCCCATTATATCAAATCCTTCTCAAATTAATATTTTCTCTTCATTAACAAAATAGTTAATTCTATTAACTCTTTTGTATTTCCCTCTATACTCTCTAGATATTCCAAACACTCTTTTGTAAGGCTCTTGCAAATTTCTTTACACTTTTCTACTCCAAATAGTGATATAAAATTTACCTTATTATTTTCTATATCGCTTTTTGCATCTTTTCCTAAAACCTCAGTACTGCTAGTAACATCTAGTATATCATCTTTTATTTGAAACGCTAGACCTAGCTTATACCCATATTTGCTCAAAGTATCTATATCTTTTTCATTAGCTCCTCCAAGTATTGCACCTGCAACTATAGAGGCTCTTATAAGTTCCCCTGTCTTTTTACTATGCATATAATTTAATTCATCTAATGACAATTCCCTATTTCCTTCGTTTATTATATCAACTATCTGCCCTGCAATCATCCCATCACTTCCAGATGCCTTAGATATAATACTACAAGCTCTTAATGAATCTATTCCTTTTTCCAAACTAAAATCAAAAAATATATTCATAGCTTCATTTAATAAAGCATCCCCAGCTAAAGTTGCAATAGCATCTCCATAAACTTTATGATTAGTTGGCTTA
>CAUWNL010000047.1:0-20046 GCA_963559995.1 uncultured Sarcina sp. | reverse complement strand
TCAGCTCCTTCCATCTTTCCCTATACATACAATCACTAGTACCCTCTTTTAAATCATCAATATTTTTAATAAAAATATCAATTATATCTATTAAAATTGCATTTTTTTGAGCCTTTCTAGAGCTTAGCTTAGAAAATACTATTTGAAATACTACAGCTACTATTCCAACTATAACCATTCCAACTATTCTCATATATAAATTTCTTCCTTCTACATTAGTAGTTAAGAGAAGTGTATAACCAAATAAAAATGGAAAGTATGTAGTCTTATTAAGAGTATATACTACCAAATATATCATTATAAACACTACAAAAAAGTTTATAAATATACCAGAATATATATTTAAATTAACTAAATATGGAGCAAAAGCTATAAACGAAGTTAAAAATGATATTTTAAAAATAGCTCTTAATGGATTTCTTGAAAAATCTTTATTAACTATAGCTATCAAAAGGAATATCCCTGTAATTCCTACCATTAAATTATTGTTTCCTAAATGCACAATTGACATATATACAAATATAGCTGAAATAATAAATATAATGTTATTAGCCATAAAGGCCTTTTTATTCATTTTGTCATCTCCTAGTTAAAAAAATTCAACTTAAAAAGAAAAACACTTTCTATAAATATTTAGAAAGTGTTTTTCTTTACATTATAATTAAACCCTAACAATTAGTTATAAACTAAAATTACTTCAAAATTTAATACCAGCTTTAGCCTATTATAGAACAAGTTTAAATCCAACTAATTTACTGCTTATAATATAGCTTCTGCAAACTCTTCAGCATTAAACTTTTGAAGATCTTCCACACCTTCTCCCACGCCTATATATTTTACAGGTATATTTAATGTATTCTTTATAGATATAACAACTCCACCTTTTGCTGTTCCATCTAACTTAGTTAAAATTATTCCATCTATAGGACAAGATTCCATAAACTGTTTAGCTTGAATAACAGCATTTTGCCCTGTTGTTCCATCTAAAACAAGTAAAGTTTCTTTTTTTATATCACCAAGTTCTCTATCTATTACTCTATTTATTTTAGCAAGTTCATCCATAAGGTTTTTCTTATTATGAAGTCTTCCTGCTGTATCACATATTAAAAGATCTACATTTCTTGCTTGTGTTGCTTTAACTGCATCAAATACAACAGCTGCTGGGTCTGAACCTTCTTGATGCTTAACTATATCAACACCTGCTCTTTTACTCCATATGTCTAATTGATCTATAGCAGCTGCTCTAAATGTATCTGCAGCAGCTAAAAGAACTTTTTTCCCTTCTTTTTTATTTTTAGCTGCAAGTTTTCCTATTGATGTAGTTTTACCAACACCATTTACTCCAATAACTAACATAACTTTTCTTTCATCATCACAGTCTTCATAGTCACCTTCTAAAAGCATATCTCGTATTACTTCTTTTAAAGCAGGTTTTACCTCTGCCACATCATTTATTTTTTCTTTTCTTATTTTTTCTTTTAGTCTATCTATTATTTCCACAGTAGTTTCCATACCTATATCAGACATTATAAGTATTTCTTCTAATTCTTCATATAAATCATCATCAATAGCAATTGCTATATTTAATGCTTCATTAATTTTATCAGTTAAATTATCCCTTGTTTTACTAAGTCCTGTTTTTAATTTGTCAAAAAATTTTCCAAACATAATTTTCTCCTTTATTTTGTTAAATCTATTGATACTATCTTAGATACACCTTTTTCTTCCATTGTAACCCCATACATTACGTCTGACGACTCCATAGTTCCTTTTCTATGAGTTATGACTATAAATTGAACCTTCTTTGAAAACTTCTTTAAAAAATCTGCATACCTATTTACATTAGCGTCATCTAAAGCAGCTTCTATTTCGTCTAATATACAAAATGGAGTTGGCTTCATTTTTAGTATAGCAAAAAGTATAGCTATTGCTGATAGTACTTTTTCTCCACCAGACATAAGATTAATATTTTGAACCTTTTTACCTGGAGGTTGAACACTTATCTCAATGCTACCATTTAATTCATCCTCTTCATCTAATATAAGCTTTGCATTTCCCCCTTTAAATAATTCCCTAAATGTCTCCTGAAAATTATTGTTTAATATATTAAAGTTTTGTCTAAAAACTACTTTCATTTTAGATAGCATTTCATCTATAACACTTAAAAGTTCATCCTTTGCTTTTTCTAAATCATCTTTCTCCATTTTTATAAAATTATATTTTTGAGATACCTCTTTAAACTCTTCTATTGAATTTACATTTACATAGCCAAGTTTATTTATTTTTTCTTTAATATTTTCTACATATTTTTTATGCTCTTGTAAATTTTTTATTTTCTTAAAATTATTCTTCTCTTCTTCATAGCTAGTATTAAATTCATCCTTTAATCTTGAACAAAATAAATTTCTTTCGTTTTCCTGTTTTGTATAAATTATTTCATTTCTATGAATATCTTCATCCTTTTTAGCTATATTAACAGCCATAAGTTCTAAACTGTCCTCTATATTATTTATTTCTAGCTTTAAATTATTTCTTTTACTCTCAAAGAGTTTTGTATCTTCTTCTAATAAGAGAAGATCTTCTTTTGCTTTTTTTATAAAAGCACTATTTGCTTCTATTTGTTTTAAATTATCTTCTTTTTCTAAAGAATTTTTATTTATATAATCTCTTAATACTTCACATCTTTTTAAGGAAGCTAAGTGTTCTTCTTCACACTTTTTAATATTTTTTGATAAACTAGATAAACTTTCTTGAATCTTAGCCTTTTTCACCTTTACAAAAGTTATATCTTCTCTTAAATTTAAAATTTTCTTAGAAAAATTATCTATATTAAGGTTAATTTTTTTTAATAGTTTATCATTATTTACACTCTTATTTTTTATCAGATTTAAGTTATTTGTTATATCTAAAATATCAATTTTATTCTTCTTTATTTTATTTTTTAAATCCTGCATCTTTGCTCTTGATGATTCAAAAGTACTTTTTGTTTTATTTATTTCTTCATTTAAATTATTTATTTTATTTTTTAAGTTTATAACATCAATTTTGTTATTGTATATATTTTCAGTAATTTTCTTTTTTAAGCTTTCTAAAGATATATCCTTATCCTTTAATTTTCTTAAACTTAAAGATAATTCATCTTTTCTTAAAAGTAAGCTTGTAACTTGTTTATTTATGTTTTCTATCTCAATTTTTCTTGATATTATTCCAAGATTTTTCTGAGATAAGCTTCCACCTGTTAAAGAACCTCCTGAATTTATTACATCTCCAGACAAAGTTATTATTTTATTTCTATAATTTATTTTTTTAGCTAAAGCTAATCCATTATCTATATTATCACATATTATAGTTTTTCCTAAAACACTATTTATTATATTTTCAAATTTCTTTTCAAAAGTTATAGCTTCGCAAGCTAAACATAAATATCCTTTACTTGAAATTACCTCTTTATCTAAATTTAATTTATTTGATTTTATTATTGATAAAGGCAAAAATGTAGCTCTTCCTGATCTTTTTTTCTTAAGATATTCTATTAACTCTTTAGCTATAGTTTCATCTTCTGTTATTATATTTGAAATAGCACCACCTAAAGCTATTTCTATAGCTGTTTCATATCCATTATTTACTTTTATAGTATCACCTAAGACAAAACATTTTTCTCTTAGATGACTAAGTTCTTCTTTTAAAATAGCTTTCATTAAATTCTTTACTGAAAAACTATAACCTTCATATTGGCTTTCAAGTTTTTTTAACATATCTCTATTTGCCTCTAAAATGTTTATATCTTTCCCCATACCATTTAAGTTAGCATTTATTTTTTCTATTTTCTGTTCTATTTCCCTTTTCTCCATTAAAGCCTTATCCATAGATTTTTCTAAAATACTTTTTTCTTCTAATAATTTATCTAACTTGTTAGACAAATCATCTTTAGTTTTTATATTTATTTTTAGATTATTTTCTAAGCCTAATTTGCTATCTTCTATAGATTTTATGCTTTCTAAAAAAGATTCATTTTGATTTTCTAATAACATTATTTTGTTCTTACAATCAGAAGTATCCTTTAAAAATTTTATTTCATCTCTTTTTATTTCTTCTTTTTGTTTTTCATTTTCCTTTAAAATCTTTTCTAAATTAAATATTTCCTTCTCTAGTGCATTTATTTTTCCTTCTAAATCTAAATTTTCCTCTGTATTTTTTGAAAGATCCTCACTTAGTTTTTCTTTTTCCCCCTCTAACTCTACTACTCTTTTTTCCTTTTCCTTAAGCTCTAAAGTATTAGTCTTTATATAGCTTTCAAAGTTTTTAAGCCTTTCATTTAAAATATCAATTTCATTTAAATATTTAGATATACTTTCCTTCTTATTGAAATAATCTTTTTGCTTGTTATTTTTATCTCCTTCAATATTCTCTATAGTCTCCTTTAAGAAGGTTAATTCATTTCGCTTATCCTTATAATTTTCCTTATAACGCAAATTATCTTCTAAAAGGTTATCAATCTTATCTTTTTGAAGCTTTATTTCATTTTCAAGTTTGTTTATATTATTTAAAATTAAAGATATCTCTTTTTCCTTAAGTTCCCCTGCATATTCTAAATATTTCTCCGCCTTAATCTTTTCCTCTTCTAAAGGACCTATTCTCTCTTCATAAGTATATATTATGTCATTTATTCTTATTAAATTTTCATTTGTATTTTCTAATTTTCTCTCAGCTTCTATTTTTCTAGATTTAAATTTAACTATTCCTGCAGCTTCCTCTAAAAGTGCTCTTCTATCCTCTGGCTTTCCATTTAAAATGGCATCAATTTTACCTTGACCTATTAATGAGTATCCTTCTTTTCCTATTCCAGTATCCATAAAAAGGTTTATTATATCCTTTAATCTACAAGGTGAGTTATTTATTAAATATTCACTATCACCTGACCTAAAAACTCTTCTTGTAACTTTCACATCATTATACTCTATTGGTAATTCCCCACTGCTATTATCTAATGTTAAAGATACTTGAGCAAACCCTAGAGGTTTTCTGTAATCTGTTCCTGAAAAGATTATATCCTCCATTTTTGTTCCTCTTAAAGTTTTAGCACTTTGTTCTCCTAAAACCCATCTAACAGAGTCTGAAACATTACTCTTTCCACTTCCGTTTGGGCCAACTACAGCTGTTATACCTTTATTAAATTTTAACTCAGTCTTATCTGCAAATGATTTAAATCCCCTTATTTCAAGAGACTTTAAAAACATAAATCCACCTCTTATCTTATATTATACAACTTATTATTAATGTAAAAATTATAACAAATGCTAAAACAGATGCAAAAATTTTAATAACTTTTTCTCTATACCTTTTCCTCATAATTCCCCCTAAATAATAAAGTTTTATGGTATAAATACTTAGGGTCCCATCTAAAATTATAACGCGAAAATGGAACCCTATTAAATATTTAATTATATATAAATTTTATAAAGTTCATTATTAATATTAACACAAACAGTATTTAACTCTAAACTATTGTCTATTATAACATCTAACAAATTAGGAATTATACTACTTTTTAATTCATTAAAAAACATCTTTTTCCCTGCATAAAGTTTAGAAATTCTTCTATTATTTATTTTAATAACAATATTACCTTTATCCCTTTTAAAAATATTATAAATTTCATTATTTAATGATTTACTTTCAACAAGCTCTCTAAATGCAGGATGAAAAGGCCCTGCAATTACATCTTTTCCCTCTGTAATATTATCAGTTGGCTGAAGGCCGATTCTTATAACATTAATATCTTTTTCTTTATACATCTTATATATTTTTTCACATATACCTAAAGCTTCTTCTAATGTATATGGTATATATCTCTTTTTTAAATACATATCTTCCATAGGAGTATCCTTTATAGTGAGTGCTGGATATATTCTACATATCTTAGGTTTCATTTCTATAGACATTTTAGCTGTATATATATCTTTTTCTTCTGTATCTCCTGGAAGTCCAACCATTATTTGATGTCCCAAAGTAAATCTATAATCATTTATAAGCTTAGAAGCCATTTTTACTTCTTCTACACCATGACCTCTACCTGACTTTTCTAAAACCTCTCTATCTAGTGACTGAACACCAAGTTCTATTATATCAACTCCATATTCTTTTAAATAAGTTAATATAAAATCATTTATATAATCAGGACGAGTTGATAATCTTATATAATTTATTATTCCTTTATCCTTATAACTTTTAGCAACACTTAAAAGTTCTTTCTGTTTATTTATATCAACTGCTGTAAATGTTCCCCCAAAAAAAGATATTTCAATTATGGAATTTTTCTTATTTATTGTCTGTAAATATTCTTCAACAGTTTTTATCACAAAATTTTTATCTACTTTATTTTCGATTTTATTTTTAGGTCCTTTTACTTTTTCCTTATTTTCCCCAGTTATTTTCCCCTGATTACAAAATACACAATCATGAGGACATCCTTCATGAGGAACAAAAATAGGTATTATATAATAATTCTTCATATTATTCCCCTAACATTCTTAACGCTTCTTTAGCCGCACATTGTTCTGATTCCTTTTTACTATATCCATATCCATTTCCCATAATCTTATTATCTATAATTACTGTTGTAAAAAACTTTCTTCTATGAGGTGGACCTTCATATCTATCTAATTCGTATCTTATTTCTACTTCTCCATTCTTTTGAAGTATTTCTTGAAGTTTCGTTTTAAAATCTAAAATTATTTCATGTCTTATAGCTTTTTCAATTATTTCTGCAAAATATTTAAATATAAAATCATTTGCCACCTCTAATCCTTTATCTAAGTATATTGCTGCAATCACAGCTTCTACACAGTCCGCTTGTATAGATATTCTTTCTCTTCCTCCTGTAGATTCTTCTCCTTTACTCATTCTTATAAAGGCACCTAAGTTAATTTTCTTAGCCACTTCATGCAAAGAGTTTTCACAAACTATTAACGCCCTTATTTTTGTTAATTCTCCCTCTGATTTTTCCTTATAGCTATTAAAAAGATGTTGAGTTATACAGAGCTGAAGAACTGAATCCCCTAAAAACTCTAATCTTTCATTATATTTTACATCCTTAAATTGATTAGCATAGGAACTGTGTGTTAGCGCTGTTATAAGTACTCCTTTATTATTAAACTCTATTCCTAATATATTTTCTATATTTTTTATATTAATATCTTTCACCTTATCCATCTCCTAAGGTTTATTCTTCAATTTGCTCTCTTAAAATAAATTCAAGAATAAACTTAAAATATAAAATCCCGCTTGTTGCGGGACTTTTTTTATTGTTCACTATGTGAATTGATGTATTCAACAACATCTCCAACAGTTTTGAATTTTTCAGCCTCTTCGTCTGGAATTTCTATTTCTAATTCCTCTTCTAAAGACATTATTAATTCAACTATATCAAGAGAATCAGCTCCTAAATCATCGATAAAAGTTGACTCCATAGTTATTTCGTCTTCATTAACACCTAATTTATCAGCTATAATTTCTTTTAATTTATCAAACATTAATAGTTCACCTCCTAAATTAATCTAATAAAATATTATTACATATCTAGATTCTAGTCAATATAGATATACAACTTTTTTATTTTTTATTGTATAAATTAATAAATATTATACATCTTTTATTCCATTTTTTAATTTTTCTAGTAAATCTTTATCATAAAAAGTCTTTGCTTGTCTTATAGCATTTTTAAAAGCTTTACTATCTGAACTTCCATGGGCTTTTACACAAAGTCCATTTACCCCTAAAAATGGTGCTCCACCATACTCTGTATAGTCCATTTTCTTTTTTAAAGACTTAAATGCAGACTTCATAAATATAGCACCTATTTTAGAAGCTGTAGAAGCCATTATCTCTTCTTTTATCATAGATAAAATAGTCATAGCCGTACCTTCGTACATCTTAAGTACAGTATTTCCTACAAAGCCATCACAAACTAACACTTCTGTATTACCTAAAGATACATCTCTAGGCTCTACATTTCCTGCAAAATGAATACCTTTCTCTTCTTTTAAAAGTTTAAATGCTTCTTTTGTTAATTCATTTCCCTTTTCAGCCTCTTCACCTATATTAATCAGTCCTACTTTAGGATCATTTTTTTCCATAACTGTACTAAAATATATACTCCCCATTTTTGCAAATTGAGTAAGATAAAAAGGTTTAACATCCACATTTGCCCCTGCATCAATAACCATAAAAGGTCCATTTTTACCTGGCATAATAGGAGCTAAGGCTGGTCTTTCAATGCCTTTTATTCTTCCTATAACAAGAGTACAACCTGCTAAAAAAGCACCTGTACTTCCCGCTGATATAATTGCATCACAAGTCTTATCCTTTACTAAATTTAAAGCTTTACTTATAGAAGAATCTTTTTTCTTTCTAAGGGCCATAACAGGATGCTCATTAGTTTCTACAACTTCCGTAGCATTTACAAAAGTTACTCTTTCTTTATCATAACTATTTTTTTCAAATAAATCTTTTAATCTATCTTCTGGACCTGTTATATATATATGAATATCACTATATAATTTTAAAGCTTCTATGCAGCCCTCTACTACAGCATTAGGTGCATTATCTCCACCCATACCATCTATTGCAACTTTCATATTATCCCCCCTTTTTCCTTATATATAAAGAAAAGAAAGTCTTATGACTTTCTTTTTATTCTTCAACTGATGATGAAACTACTTCTTTACCTTTGTAGTATCCACAACTTTTGCAAACTCTATGAGCTAATTTCATTTCATGACATTGTGGACATTCTACGATTCCTGGTAAACTCATTTTCATAGTTTGAGCTCTTCTTGAATCTCTTTTTGCTCTGAACGTTTTTCTAGCTGGATTTCCCATTGTTACACCTCCTTATTCCTTGAACAGGTCCATTAACTTTGCCATTCTTATGTCAATATCATTATTATTGCAACTACATGTTCCTAAATTAAGGTCAGTACCACATTCATGACAAAGCCCTTTGCAATCTTTCTTGCAAAGTTTTTTTATAGGTAAGGTTGAAATTACGTTATTTACTATCACTTCACTAAGATATAAATCATCTTCAAAAAAAGTAATAGAATCATCCTCTTTATCAGAGTTATTTGTAAATTCTTCACAAATATCTAAATCAATATTATATGAAAAAATTTTTAAGCATCTTGAACACTGCATTTTTACAGAGCCTTTAACATTTCCAATAACAGTTAATATGTCATTAGAGCATTTTATCTCTCCCTTAAATGTCAGTGGTTTAGAAATTTCAAAATCTTCCCCTTTTAAGTCAATATTAAAAGTAACATCTATATTTTTTACTTTTTCTTTTTTTGATATTAATTCTGAAAGATTTAATTCCATAAACAACTGCAACTAATATAATAAATTAGTCACTTTCACGCTCCTCAAAATAAAATGGCGTCAACAGTTAAATGACACATGTTTTATTATATTAATTACAGTTTTAAAAGTCAAGCTTTTTTATTATTTTATAAGAGACATAGTGTCTTTAGCTATCATTAACTCTTCATTAGTTGGTATTACATATAAATCTACCTTTGAAGAATCTTTGCTTATTTTCGCAATTTCGCCAAATACTCTGTTTCTTTCTTTATCTAGCTCAATTCCCATATATTCTAAGTTAGCACATAAGTCTTCTCTTAATACCATGCTGTTTTCACCAACACCTGCAGTAAATACTATAACATCAACGCCTTCCATAGCTACTGTGTATGATGCTATATATTGTTTAACTCTATATGCAAACATTTCTAATGTTAATTTTGCTCTTTCATTTCCATTATCTCTTGCATCTATTATATCTCTAAAATCACTGCTTATTTCAGAAACTCCTAAAACACCAGATTTTTTATTTAATATAGTGTTAACCTCTGCACTTGTATATCCAAGTTCATCTATCATATAAGTTACAACAGCAGGATCTAAATCTCCTGATCTTGTTCCCATTAAAAGGCCTTCAAGAGGAGTAAATCCCATAGAAGTATCTACTGATTTTCCATTTTTCACAGCTGTTATACTTGAACCATTTCCTAAATGACAAGTTATTATTTTTAAATCTTTTACGTCTTTACCCATAACTTCTGCAACTTTTTGTGATACATATTTATGAGAAGTTCCATGGAATCCATATTTTCTTATACCGTGTTTTTTGTAAAGGTCATATGGAAGACCATAAAGGAAAGCTTTTTCTGGCATTGTTTGATGGAATGCAGTATCAAATACAGCTACCATAGGAACATTCATTAATGCTTGACAAGCTTTTATTCCTATTATGTTAGCCGGATTGTGAAGTGGTGCAAGCTTTGCACATTCTTCTAAATCTTTCATTACATCATCATTTATTAAAACTGATTCAGCATATTTTTCTCCACCATGAACAACTCTGTGACCTACTGCATCTATTTCACTTACTGATTTTAGAACTCCATTGTCTCCATTAACTAGAGCATCTAATACTAATTTTATAGCATCATTATGATCTTTCATAGGAGTTTCAACTATATACTTTTGAGTTCCTTCAACTTTTTGTGCAAGATTTGAACCTTCAATTCCTATTCTTTCAACTAAGCCTGAAGCTAAAGCTTTTTCATTTGTCATATCTATTAATTGATATTTTAAAGATGAACTTCCGCAATTTATAACTAATACTTTCATTTTTTTCTCCTCCTCTTATTTACCAAACTTTATATTTATATATCTATTAAATAAATTATTTTTCTTGAGCTTGTGCTTGAACAGCAGTTAACGCAACAACATTTACTATATCTTCTGAGCTACATCCTCTTGAAAGGTCATTTATTGGTTTTGCAAATCCTTGACAAACTGGTCCTATAGCTTCTGCATTTGCAAATCTTTGAACTAATTTATATCCTATGTTTCCTGCTTGTAAGTCTGGGAATACTAAAACATTAGCTTTTCCTGCAACTTTGCTATTTGGAGCTTTTTGGTCTGCAACTGATTTAACTATAGCAGCATCTAATTGTAATTCTCCATCTATGTCTAAATCTGGTCTTAATTCTTTAGCTTTTTCTGTAGCCGTTCTAACTTTTGTTACAAGATCATGGTCTGCACTTCCCATTGTTGAGAATGATAGCATTGCAACCTTTGGATCTATTCCACAAAGATGTTTTGCAGTATCAGCTGTTGCTATTGCAATTGCTGCTAATTGATCTGCATTTGGATTTGGGTTAACAGCGCAATCTGAGAATAAAAGCATTCCCCCTTTACCATAGCTAGATCCTGGTACCATCATTATAAAGAAACTAGATACAACTGATACTCCTGGAGCTGTTTTTATTATTTGAAGTCCTGGTCTTAAAAGATCCCCTGTTGTATGAACTGCGCCAGATACCATTCCATCTGCATCATCTAATTTTACCATCATTGTTGCAAAATATAATGGATCTCTTACTATTTTATCTGCTTTTTCTATAGTCATACCTTTAGCTTTTCTTAATTCATAGAATTCATTAACATATTTTTCTAATTTATCTGAAGTTTCTGGATCAACTATTTCTACACCATCTAAATTTACATTTAATTTTGCTGCATTGTCTATTATAGATTCTGTATTTCCAACTAAAATAACGTAAGCTAAACCTTCTTCAATTATTTTTTGTGCAGCTACTAAAGTTCTTTCCTCGTCACCTTCTGGTAATACTATTTTCTTTCTGTTGTCACGAGCCTTATTCCAAATTTCTTTCATAAGTTCCATGTTCATTTCTCCTTCCACTAATAGAAACGTAATTTTAATATATATTTATTACTATACTACTAATTGTATATTACTTTCAAGTATACATAGTTTATTCTTTATATTAAGAATTATCAGAATTTTATGTTTTATATTGTAAATAATTCATTTTAACAGATTAATTTTTAACAATATAAACATTATCTTTAATTTTATCATGGAATATATTACTAAAAAATATCTATTAAATTTATTTTATCCTATCCTCTCCCTTTATTTCTTATCTTTTTTATTATAAAATTATATAAAAAATTAAAGGATGATTAATCTATGAAGATAACAGGAATTATAACAGAATATAACCCTTTTCACTTTGGTCATGAATTTCATGTGAAAAGCTCTAAAGAAAAAACCAGCGCTGATGCCATAATTTGTGTTATGAGTGGAAACTTTGTTCAAAGGGGAATCCCTTCAATAACTGACAAGTGGTCTAGAACTAAAATGGCACTTTTAGGAGGTGTAGACTTAGTTATAGAACTTCCTAGTATTTATTGTGTTTCTTCTGCTGAATATTTTGCTTTTGGTGCAATATCAATTTTAGATAGTCTAAATGTAGTTGACAATATTTGCTTTGGCTCTGAATGTGGTGATATAACTGTTCTAAAGGAAATATCTAAAATCTTATTTACAGAACCTCTTGAATTTAAGGAATCTTTAAAAGAAGAACTTGCATTAGGATTATCCTTTCCTAAAGCACGAAGCATAGCCCTTGAAAAATATATTAAAAATTTTAAAGAATTTAACTTTTCTAATATACAAAACATTTTAAACTCATCAAATAATATTTTAGCTATTGAATATTGTAAAGCTCTTTTAAAACTAAATAGCAAAATAAATCCCGTCACAATAACTAGGATAGGTTCTAATTATAATGATGAAGCTTTAAATAATAATGGTTTTTCTTCAGCTTCTTCAATTAGAAAGATTATAAATGAAGATTCTTTAAAAGCCTGTAGTAATATTATTCCTAAATATAGTTATGAAATATTATCAAAAAGTAAACTAGCTGATATTAATAAGATGTTTTTTTATGTTAAATATAAACTTTTAAGTGACCCTACATTATTAACTAATATACCTGATGCAAATGAAGGATTAGGAAATAAAATATTAAAAAATATTAATATAGCAACTTCTTTTGATGAACTTATTATGCTTTGTAAAAGTAAAAGATATTCCTATACTAGAATTAGTAGAGTCATATGCCAATGCTTTTTATCCTTGACAAAAGAAGAGATTTCCCTTAGTAAATCTATACCTCAATATATAAGAATTCTTGGATTAAATGAAACTGGTGCTAAAATAATAAAGGAGATTAAAAATAGTTCAAACATAAGTATTGTTAATAAAATATCAAAAAACTATAAAAACACTATGCTATCATTAGATATTAAAGCTACAAATCTTTATTCTCTCTTAAATGATAATATTCCAATAAATGCTGATTTTAAAATAAGTCCTATAATTTTAAAATACCAATAATATTATTAATGTTAAGCAAATATAAATACTATATATGAACTTACTTTGGGGGATTTTTATGTATAGTATTTTATTTATATTTATCATTATATTACTCTTTATTCTTATGAAACTTTTAAATGTAAAATATAATAATATTTTCTCTATTTTTTTAACATTAACAATAATCTATTTTCTTTTAAATCCGAAGCTTTGCATAAACTCATCTTTAAATGGGGCTAAATTATTTTTTTCTTCTATATTGCCCACAATGTTCCCCTTTATGGTTATATGTAATATGATAATAGCTTTAGGTGGTATAAATATGTATTCTAAAGTTTTAGGGCCATTAATATGTAAACCTCTAAGCTTAAGTTACAACTGTAGCTTTGCTCTTGTTGCTAGCTTTCTTTGTGGGTATCCCTTAGGTGCTAAGTATACAACTGACCTTTATAAAGATGGTCTTATATCTAAAGATGAATTTTCTAGACTTTTAAATATTGCATCTAATATTGGTCCTTTATTTTTAATAGGTGCTGTAGGCACATCTATGCTTGGAAATACCAAACTTGGTTATTTATTATTAATCCCTAGCTATTTATCTTGCTTTATAATGGGTATATTAACTAAAGGTAAAAAAAAGAAGGACTTATTGCCTTATAGAAAAAGTATAAGACCTTCTAATATGAAAAATAAAAATATTGGTGAAATAATTAAAAATGCAATATCAGATGCTGTTTTAAATACATTAGTTTTATGCGGGTATATTATAATATTTTCAGTAGTTATTAGTATGTTAAAAGAACTACTGTTTTCAGATAAATTTATATATAGTTTATGTGAAAGCTTTAACATTTCCTTTGATATAATCTCAGGTATTTTTCTTGGAAGCATTGAGACTACAAATGGATGTAACATAATTTCTTCAAGTAACTTAGATAATGTAATTAAATTATCTTTAATTTCTTTTCTAACATCCTTTGGAGGCCTATCAATAATTGCTCAAACAACATCATTTTTTTATAAGGAAAACATATCAATTTTAAGATACTTTTTCCTTAAGTTTGTTCAAGGAATTGTATCATTTATAATAATGTTTTTCATATTCTCTATATTTAAGCAATCTATACCAACCTTTGCAACAACTACTATGACCTATTTATATCTAACACCAATTTTAACACTACTATTATTAACTTTGCTCGTTTTAATAATATATAAACTAGTCTTCTTTTCTTAATTTATCTATATTATTTCTTATATCATCTGTGACATTAGAAAAGTTTTCTGTAAAACCTGAGGCAAATTGCTCCATAGTTGCTTTCATATAATTTAATAACTGTTTATTTTTAATCTCAATCTCTTTTTCAAGATCACTTAATAATCTATCTGCATAACCTTTAGCCCCTTCTATCATAGCAGTAGCTTCTTTATTAGCTTCTGCTATTATTTTTTCTGCTGTTTCTTTAGCTTCTTTAACATAATCATGATTTTGAACTCTATTTCTCATAAGTTCTAAAGTTTCTTGTCTTAAATTATCACTATCTCTTTTAGCTTCATATATCATTTTTCCTTTTTCTTTTACAGCTTCTTCTAATATTCTTTCCTTTTGATTTATAATCCACTGAGCATTTCTTATCTCATCTGGAAGAGAATCTTCTATACTATATATAATATCTAGTATTTCCCTTTTATCAAGCATTACTTTCCCTGTCATTGGTACCTTAGATGCTGTATCTATTACATTTGCTATATCATCTACAAGCTCCATAATATAATAACCATTACTCATTTTTGTCATCTCCAATAAATTTATTTACTTTCCTATTTTGTTTATTTTTTCATTAAAATCCTCTACTATACAACTTGGAATAAATTTTTCTATATTACCATTTAACATGCCAATTTGTTTTACAACAGATGAACTAACTCCACAATACTTACTTCTTGCTACTAAAAATAGTGTCTCTACATTCTCATCTAAAGTTTTATTTATTATAGCCATTTGTGCTTCATAATCATAATCTGTACCATTTCTTAAACCCTTTATAACATTTGTACACTCTTCTTTTTCTAAAAAATCAACTAAAAGCCCTTTGAAGCTTTTCACTTTTACATTTTTAATATGAGAAGTGGATCTTTCTATGAGACTTACCCTTTCATCTATAGTAAATAATCCTTTTTTATCTACATTTATTAAAACTGCAACTACAACTTCATCAAAGATTTTAGCTGATCTTTCTATAATATCTAAGTGCCCTTTAGTTATAGGATCAAAACTTCCTGGAAATACAGCCCTTTTCATTTTATTTTTCCTCCATTCTATAGAGACAAACTGTTGTATTTCCATATACTTTAGTTCTTATTAATTTTATATTTTTAGTACCTTGGAAAATTTCTTCACTTGTATCTATCTTAGTTACAATTAACCCGTCTTGATCTAACATAGATTTTTCATCTATTATTTCCATAGCCTCTGGAATTAAATTTTTTAAATATGGTGGATCTATAAATATTAAATCAAAGACCTTATTTCTTGCTGCTAGACTTTTAAGAGCTGAATACGCATCTGTATTTAAAGCTGTACAAAAATCTCCAAAACCTAAATTTTCTACATTTTTCTTTAATATTGGAAAGGTAACTGGACTTTTATCTACAAGGTAACATTCCTTAGCTCCTCTACTTGCAGCTTCTAATCCTAAACTTCCTGTTCCCGCAAAAACGTCTATAACAACAGAATCTACTATATAACCTTGAATCATACTAAACATAGACTCTTTTACTCTATCTAAAGTTGGTCTAGTTTCCATGGTAGCTGGTGATAAAATCTTTCTTCCTCTAGCTTTTCCTGCAATTATTCTCATAAAAATAATCCTCCTTAAAGTTCAATTTTAATTAAAACATATATATTTACTTGTTCTTTCTAATCCTTTTGATATTTCATAACATATCTTTTTATTTTCTTTACTTTGATTCTTTACAATTTCTTTAGCTTCCTTATTAGCGCATTTTAATATATTAATATCATCTAAGATATTAGAAAGAATAAATTCATCATCTCCATGTTGCTTAACACCAAATATTTCTCCTGAACCTCTTAGTTTAAAATCCTGTTCTGCAATATAAAAACCATCACTACTTTCTTTCATAATATTCATTCTTTTTTTAGTTATATAGTTTTTAGTATCTGATATTAAAAGGCATTTTGAATTATATTCTCCCCTTCCAACTCTTCCTCTTAGCTGATGAAGCTGGGCTAATCCAAATCTTTCTGCATTTTCTATTATCATAATACTAGCATTTGGAACATTAACCCCTACTTCTATTACCGTAGTTGATATTATAGCTTTTATGTCCCCTTCTTTAAACCTGTTTATTATATCATTTTTTTCTTTAGATGTCATTTTACCATGAAGAATATCTACATTAACATCAGAAAATATTGATTTTTTAAGTTCCTCATAAATCATTTGTACAGAATTTAATTTTAGTTTTTCATTTTCTTCAATGAGAGGAGCTACAATATAAACCTGTCTTCCTTCATTTATTTCATCTTTTGCTATTTTATAAGCTTTTTCTCTAGTATCTTTATTAAATAATGTAGTTTCTATCTTTTTTCTTCCAGGTGGCATTTCATTTATTATAGATATTTCTAAATCACTATAAAGATAAAGAGAAATTGTTCTTGGAATAGGGGTAGCTGTCATAACTAAGACATCACAAATTTTATTTTTATTTATAAGCTTACTCCTTTGTTCAACCCCAAACCTATGTTGCTCATCAGTTACAATTAATCCTAAATTTTTAAATCTTACATCATCCTCTATAAGAGCATGAGTCCCTATAAGTATTATAGGCTCTCCATCTCTTATAACCTCTTTTATTCTCTCCTTCTCCTTCTTCTTAGTACTTCCAGTTAAAATAGCTATATTAACATTAAAATCTTTAAAAAGCTTTTTAGCCTCATTAAAATGCTGCATAGCAAGTATTTCAGTAGGTGCCATAAAAGCGCATTGATAATTATTTTTATAGACATTAAAAAGAGCTATTAATGCCACTAACGTTTTACCAGATCCTACATCTCCTTGAACTAGCCTATTCATAGCAGTAGGCTTTTTCTCATCAATTAAAACCTCTTTTATAACTTTATTTTGAGCATTTGTCAAAGCATAAGGTAACGATTCTTTAATAGCTTTTAATTCTTCTGTAAATATTTTAAATGCTATTCCTTCCCTGCTATTTATCTTATTCTTAAGCATCATAAGTTTTAAAGAATATGTAAACAACTCTTGAAACTTTAGTCTCTCTATTGCTCTATTTAAATTTTCTTTATCTTTAGGAAAATGAATTTCTCTTATTGCGTTATTTAATGATAAAAGCTTATATTCATTTATTATATGTTTGGGTAAATTTTCCTCTATTATAGTATTATCCAAAACTTTATTTACAGTTCTAGTTATCATACTATTTTTAATATTATCCTTAAGTTTATATATAGCCATTATGCTACTTTCTACTGAATCATTACAAGAAACTATTGGATTTATAACTTCTAAATTATTGCCAATCTTTTTAAATATACCTAAGAGATTGTATTCCTCTCCTATAGTAAATCTTTTAGTTACATAGGGACTATTGAACCATTTTCCTAAAATTTTTTTATTTCCACTTAAAAACTCTATTGTTGTTATTCTCTTTCCAGTTCTAGTTATAGCATTTCCTAAATATTTTTCTGCTCTACATTTTAAAACTGATTTTCCCCTTTCTAAGGAATCATCTTCTAAAATATCTTTGCTTAAAAAAGTATAGTCTCTTGGAAAATATAAAAGAAGATCTAGAATAGTAAATATGCCTATCTTATTAAATTTCTCTCTTGTTTTATTCCCAACTCCTTCAATATTAGATATATCTGAATATATATCCAAAACAATCTCCTCCTTAAAATACAAATTTATTTATACCTTTAAAGTAAGTTTAATATAAAAAGTTAGGCTTCGCTATTTTTATATGCAAAGCCTAACTCTCTTATATATTTATAAATTCTTAAATACTTTTATTCTACTGACATTATTATATA
The DNA here is from genome assembly GCA_963559995.1 of uncultured Sarcina sp. Lineage (GTDB taxonomy): Bacteria > Bacillota > Clostridia > Clostridiales > Clostridiaceae > Sarcina. Next base: position 1,717 of record CAUWNL010000047.1, on the reverse strand, counting down.
ATATAGTGGTTGTTCACCATCATAACACTGAATATCTAGGTCACTATATTTTTCTTCTGTCTCTTTTACAAACTCATTGATTTTATCTTCATCTATATCTTTTCCTTTAAATATAGTTATAAGTTCTGAATCATCATTAACTAAATTATCTAGAAGTTTTCTAGCAACATCACATGGATTTTCTCCAACCTCTGCTATTTTTCCCTCTATTAAACCTAAAATATCACCCTCTTTAATTTCTTTTCCATCCATTTCAGTATCTCTTACTGCATAAGTTACAGATGCTGTTTTTACACATTCCATCATAGAAGTTAAAGATTCAACATTTGTATCTATATCCTCTTCTCCATTAAACATTGTTATACATGTTATTCCTTGAGGAATTGTTTTAGTTGGAATTACTCTTATATCTTTCTCTGATATTTCAGCTGCTTGATTTGCAGCCATAATTATATTTTTATTGTTTGGGAATATAATTATATGCTCTGCATTTATAGTGTCTATTGCTTCTAATATATCTTGAGTGCTAGGATTCATTGTTTGACCACCTTCTATAACTTTATCAACGCCTAAATCCCTAAATATATTTGCAATTCCATCTCCCATAGCAATTGATATAAATGCATATTTTTTTATCTCTTCACATTCTTTAGATACACTAGCTTCCATAGATTGATTTTGTATATCTACTAAAAGTTCTCTATGCTCTTCTCTCATATTATCTATTTTTATTTTGGATAACTCTCCAAGAAGTACTGCCTTTGATAATATACTTCCTGGATCATTTGTGTGTATATGAACCTTTATTACATCATCATAACCTACAACTATTTCAGAATCCCCCATACTTTCTATAGATTTTCTAAAATCATCTGCTTGCCTTGCATCTCCTAATATTATAAATTCTGTACAATATCCAAATTTTATATCTTCATCACTTAATTCATTTGCACCATTACTTAAATGGGTAATATTTTTACTTTCTTCTATTTTTGATATATTTAAATTTCCATTTAATGCCTCTAACATACCATTTAATATTATTAAAAGTCCCATTCCACCTGAATCTACAACCTTAGCTTTTTTAAGTGCAGGAAGCATTTCTGGAGTTTTATCTAAAGTTATTTTACATTCTTTACATATTTTTTCCATTAAAGAAGCTATATCTTCAATGTTATCATTTTTAACAGCTGTTTCTCCTGCTGATCTTATTACTGTTAATATTGTTCCCTCAGTAGGTCTCATAACAGCTTTATAAGCAGATTTACTGCCTTCTAATATAGCAATGGCAAACTCTTTACTATTAACCTCCTCCTTATTTTCTAAGCCTTTTGATATTCCTCTTAATATTTGAGATAAAATTACTCCAGAGTTTCCTCTAGCCCCCATTAAGGCTCCCTTTGCCATTTTTTTAGAAGCATCTCCTATACTCTTTAAATCTGTTTCACTTATCTCCTTAACTGCTGCTCTAAATGTCATAGACATATTAGTTCCTGTATCTCCATCTGGAACTGGGAAGACATTTAAAGAGTTTACATAATCACTTTGCTCCTCTAATCTAAGTGCTGCATTACTCATCATAGAGTAAAAATGCCTTCCATTTATCTTAGTAAAATCCATTACGTCTACCTCCTAAATTCTAACCGCTTGAACATTAACTGTTATTGCTGCCACCTTTAATCCTGTATAGTTTTCTACATTATATTTTACCTTTTGT